>CAMEIH010000016.1 GCA_945917985.1 uncultured Clostridium sp.
CTTGCATGTGTTAAGCACGCCGCCAGCGTTCATCCTGAGCCAGGATCAAACTCTCAAAATAAAAGTTTTTTCCCGGTTAAGATTAACTCTAGCTAATCATTAACCCGCGAATTGCTTCTGCAATTCGACCGAACTAATCATTTATGATTTGTTCGTGTTTACTGTTTTAGGTTCGTTTCTGTTCGAAACTTGCTTCTGAATTTTCTTCAGAGCTGTGGGTCCTTTTTCAGAACCCATGTCCTTTCGGACTTACTCATTTAGAATTTTCAGGGTTGCATTGCTGTTTATTTGTCAAGGTACGCTTCCTTTCTCTCGATCGGAAGTTGTTTTGTCTTGTTCAGACGCAACTCTGATATAATATCATGTGCTTTGTTCTGTGTCAAGACTTTTTTCAAACTTTTTGAATTTCTTTTCCGCCGCTTCTGTTTTTCGCGGTGGATTTTTATTATAACATTAATTCAAAAAATTTGTCAACGCATAAATTCAAACTTTATGCTTTCCTTGCAGTTTCTGCTTAACTGCCTTCACCACACAGGCGAAAAATTTGGAAGTACTATGTTTCCAGCACTTCCACTTGCTATATTGGCAGCTAAACGGAGAAAGAGGGATTTGAACCCTCGCGCCGCGTGAACGACCTACACCCTTAGCAGGGGCGCCTCTTCAGCCTCTTGAGTATTTCTCCATAATCTGAATTGCATCCCGCTACCAATATTCTGTTATGAGTTTTTCACAACGCAAAAGTTATTATACATAAGCAAATATCGTTTGTCAACTGTTACATCGAATATTCTTCAATCGTTTTCTCAATCCTTCTTTTCACTTCTGCCGCGATATCCACAGTCTTCATGTCCTTATACTCTTCATAGTACAAAGGTTTCATATAAATAACCTTTACCGTAACAGGTTGAATAGAATTTTCATCAAAGGGTTTAAAGGAATCTATCAGGGCACAAGGAACAATCGGGCATTTTGCTTTTACAGCACTCTTAAAACTTCCGCCCTTAAAATCGTTTAGTCTGTTTCCCATTTTACTTCTTGTCCCTTCAGCAAAGATAAGAAAATTTTTACCTGCCTTTACTTCCTCTGCCATCTTAAGGATTACCTGCATAGACTGCTTGATATCTTCCCTGTCTATTGCGTAAGAACCAAGTGCCTGCATTACCTGTTTCAATAGGATTACATTTCTTACCTCTTTTTTTGCAACAAAGGCAAAAGGACGCGGACAGGAATCCAAAAATACCAGCACATCATATAATCCCTGATGATTTGGAAATAGGATAAATCCATCTTCCTTCGGTAGATTTTCAATTCCATACGCCTCCACCGCAACTCTTCCTGCACGGTTTGCTTTCTTAGTTACCTTTTTTATCAGTGCAAAAGATTCCTCCATAGAAATCTTTTTGCTTTTGCCACACCACCAAATACGAAAAAAGTAATAGGGTGCCTGAATAAACAGCCGCAGCACCATTAACGCAATTCTCACGATTACACTCTCCTGCCCTGTTTTCGTCAATCTTCTTTATATTCATTTATAGCAGTTTCATATAAATTATTTCCCTCGGAATCAATTACCACAATCACCGGAAAATCCTTCACTTCCAGTTTCCTGATTGCTTCTGTTCCAAGATCATCATAGGCAATCACTTCTGAACTAACAATCGATTTCGAAAGCAATGCCCCCGCTCCTCCTACAGCCGCAAAATATACAGCTTTATTACGAATAATAGCTTTTCTGACTTCCTCTGATCTTTTTCCTTTACCTATCATACCTCTTTGTCCTAAGTCAAGCAGTGTCGGGGCGTATTTATCCATTCTGCTGGCAGTGGTAGGTCCTGCTGAGCCAATGGGTCTCCCCTCTCTTGCCGGAGAAGGTCCCATATAATAAATAATATTGTTCCTAATGTCAAAAGGAAGTTCTTCTCCCCGCTCCAAAGTTTCAAACATTCTTTTGTGTGCGGCATCACGTGCTGTATAAATCGTGCCTGTTAAATAAACATAATCTCCGCTTCGCAGTTCCGTCGCTTCCTTTTCTCCAAAAGGTACTGTTAAGTGCTTATCCATTTTATTTCCTTTCCTTATATAGTATGAAACTAAAACTCTTCTACTATATATAGAATATTTACACTATTAATATAGAAGAAACTCATTTCGTAAAACATTAAATTTATTAAAATTCCCTATATTTCTCTGACGCAATGCCTGTTTACATGGCAACAGATGTTGACCGCAACCGGTAAGCCTGCAATATGCGTCGGATAAGTGTTAATATTGACCGCAAGTGCCGTTGTGCTTCCGCCAAGTCCACCGGGGCCGATTCCCGTCTGATTGATTTTGGCAAGCAGTTCCTCTTCCATCTCTTTTACATAGGGGATTTCGGAATGTTGATTCACCGGCCTTGTCAGTGCCTGTTTTGCCATTAAAGCACACTTCTCGAAGGTTCCGCCGATACCAACTCCCACTACCATAGGAGGGCAGGCATTGGGACCCGCATCTTTTACTGCTGTCAGAATTGCATTTTTCACACCTTCTATTCCGTCAGCAGGCTTCAGCATAAATACTCTGCTCATATTTTCGCTGCCAAATCCCTTGGGGGCTATTGTAATTTTAATTTTATCTCCTGCAACAATATTATAATGAATCACTGCCGGAGTGTTATCCTTTGTATTTTCTCTGATCAGAGGATCCTTTACGACAGATTTGCGTAAGAACCCTTCTGTATAGCCCTGACGCACTCCCTCATTGATAGCGTCTGTCAAAAGTCCTCCCTCCAGCGCTACTTCCTGACCAAGCTCCACAAAAACAACAGCCATTCCGGTGTCCTGACAGATAGGGATCATGTCCTTCACCGCAATCTCCAAATTTTCCTGCAGCTGATTCAAAATCTGTTTTCCCAAAGGCGCTTTTTCCTTCTGTGCTGCCTGATCCAACGCCGCTTTCATGTCATCTGTAAGGTAATGGTTGGCTTCAATACACATTTCCTTCACATTCCTGGTTATCTCATTTACATGAATTGTTCTCATCTTTATCTCCGTAGATCGATTCTGTTTCTTTTATTAACCTGTAATCAAATTCTTTATTTCTTCCAGTTCTTCCTGTGTAGGTTCCCCGGGGTTCCAGCCGATTGTCTGTCCATCATCCTCATAACGTGGAATCAGATGCATGTGGAAATGGAATACCGTCTGTCCTGCTACTACGCCGTTATTCTGCACAATATTGAAGCCGTCACAATTCAATTTTTCTGTGATAACTCCGGCCATTTTCTTTGCAAGCTTCATTGCAGAAGCTGCAACCTCGTCTGGTATCTCATAGATATTTGCACAATGCTCCTTGGGAAGAATCAGTGCATGTCCCTTTGCAGCCGGCCCAAGGTCTAAAATTACTCTGAATTGCTCATCTTCATAAAGTGTTTTAGAAGGGATTTCCCCTGCCGCAATCTTACAAAAAATGCAGTTATCACTTTTCATTTTTCTCTCTCCTTTTACTATTTTTCTTTATAGGGTTTTTTCCATAAAGGCAAAAATCTGATCCAGTGTTCGCAATATCTTAAAGTCACCCTTCATTTTCATAGCCCCTCCCATAAAAGCTCTCTGGAAAGTCATCCGGGCATAAATAATATCATCCATGGTTTCCCTGTTCATCTGAATCTCCACATCACATCCGTCAACAGAACCATAATGGTATTTGCATTCAGGTCCGTTTACCTCGATGACCAGTGGTTTTTTCTTTCCATCTATCTGAATCTTATATACTGCTTTAAAACCGGGCTGAGGTACAAAATGGCTCTGAAATGCACTGATATATTCTTCTTCTGTCCCCTCCAAATCATTGTTTCCCATCATATCACGAAAAAGGCTTGTGAGTTCCTGGATATCCTCCTTCTGTCTTCTCACATAGCTGTCATCCGCAGCATAATGAGATAGCTGCTCTGATTCCTGTGGAGTCAGATCAATGTTCTTGGTAATGGAAACCATTTTTTTGACAGCCTGATTGCTGGCAGGGAGACTTGCCATCTTCTGGTTTATGGTGCGGTACATATTCTCCGCTTTTTTCTCGATAATCTTATTGTACTCTTCATTTCCTTCAAAAATGGAAGTGTCTGCAATATATCCACAGATACCGCTACAGGGCAGTCCTCCCAAGATTTCCCACGCATTGGCAAGATTCAGCTTACCTTCCCGCTCTCCGTAGGTCGTGGACATGACAATAGGACACATATATGTTTTGGCAATTTTTTCTTTATCACCATAAAGCCAGCATGCATCAAGAAACTGCTGCATGTATCCGCCGATTCCAAACCATTCCACAGTGGTCGCAAGGATAATTCCATCCGCTTCCTTAAGCGTTTGGGGCAGAGTGGTGATACTGTTCTTCAATTCATACAGATTAAAGCGTTCCACAGTTACATGAAGTTCTTCCAACACTTCCTGCATTTTGTTGATCACATAAAGTGTCGGATCATCCATCAATCCTCTTCCGCCGTAGTAAATATAAATCTTCATACCAAACTGTCCTTTCCTGTTACTATGAAATGCATTACTTTTAGTATAAAACTGATTTGATTATCTGTAAATAAATTTTAGTTTTCCGAGCCTGATTTCATCTCCGGGCTCCAGCACCTCAGAAGCATTTGGCAAAAGACGCATCCCGTTTTTAAAGGAGCCGTTGGTGGAATTCAGATCACTCATATATATTCTGTTTCCTTCCCTGAAAAATCTGGCATGCCTGCGGCTGATGCTCTGATCCTCAATAACCATGTCCACACTTCCCGCAAGCTTTCCCACTGTCAACGGTAATCTTCCTAAATCAATATGATTTTTGTTCCCTTTGCCCACTCCGTAAAGCTTGTTTTCACAGTTTTCCACCCATGGAATGAAAACAGTATTCCCGTAGGCCTGCTCCGCTTTCTGTTGAATTCTGTCGCTGATGTCCGTTTCCCTGTACGGCTTTTCCTCTTCCCTTTCCATTTTTCGGAACCTTTCCTTTATTCCGCCATCTTCTCTTTTTCCAGAAAGAAACAAATCATAGATAAAAAATCCCGCATTTCCCAGAAACAGTGCGCCGCAAAATAATAATCCCGCATACAGACAAATTTGTATTTTTTCAGAGAAAAGAAAGAACCGGTTCATAAAATACAATATCAGAAAAAGCATGATTGCCGCTATCATAAAAATAACAGCCCATTTGTTACCGATTTTCTCCTCTTCTTCCTCTTCAGGAGGTTCCAAAAGGGAAAGTGGGTTCTCCCTTTCCGGTATTTCCTGTATCCTTTCATTTACTTTTTCTTCCCATTCCAGATCCTCCTCAAACCAATTGACCACCTCATCCAGCACAAACTGCTCTTTTGTGGCAAGTTCAAGCATTTTATAAACTATTTCTACGGCTGTCTGATCTTCATTGTCTATTTTTTCCGCCAAATATTCCAGAAAGGATACTATGTAATTGTCCTCTGTCTCAAATGGAAAATAAAGAAAATATAAATGCTCTGTTTCCGCATCCGCATAAATATATTCCGGCTGTAGAACAAGATTTCTCTCATTCAGCAAAAATTTTGACAGCTTCTCCTGTACCATTTTTAAATGTATAAAAATATTTTTAATCTGTTTCATGGTAAGCTTTCTGCCTTCGTAGAGATTTAACAGATTTTGTTTTGAAGTAATTTCGTAGTACAAAAAAACATCACCGTTTACATGCCTCTCTTTACAGGGAAGTAAGCCTTCAATCTGATTATCCGTTATCATACGGCATTGATACAATTCCGTTCTTTGATTCTCTCCTTCCATGATCAGATAATTATGTCTATAATCCTTATAATAACTTACATTTATCATCCTTGACACCTTACCCCTTCTATCAACCCTACAATATTGATCCGTTCTGATTTCTTTTTTATTTTAAGAGAACCTCCATAGCTTACAGTTTCTATGCTCACCTGCAGGTTGTCCCCTTTTATCCTGTTTTCTTCCACATGGCAAAAAGGGTAGAACCGCATTTGATATTGTAGTCTGCTCTCAACATATTGACTGTCCGGCTCTCTTAACATCATATCTCCGTAAATAACCTCCCCGTAATTTATTCCTGCTTCCGTAAACCGGCTTCCTCGAAAGGCCACAAGATAATCATTCTGTGATATGATGCATCTGTTATACAGGAAAAAACCACACAAAATAATAAGTAAATACAAAAAAATCACAAGAGGCATTACAAAAGATGCCTCCACTGTCAAATATCCCTTCAGGTTTTTACACATAAATAAGTATCACCTCCATGGCTGCCAGAAAAAAAGGAATCAGGGGAACAGGCTCTTTGTTTCCGCGCATCAACCGATACAGAGAAAATATTCCTGTCATCATAATTCCAATGCTGACCATTATCGTACATAATCCTCCTCCAAGAAAAAAACCGATCACCAAAGCCACCATGCCGTCTCCGAAACCTATTTGTTCTCCTGTCAAAAACGCCAGAAATAGAAGCGCCATTCCGGGAAGGATACAAATCATTGCCTTATCCACACCGTTTCCTGCTGCGAAATAAACGACAGCTGCTATGCCAAAAGCCACAATCCATATCGTTGGAATTGTTTTCCATCTGATGTCATATGATGCCAAAATGCCAAGGAATAAAAGAGTAAGGCTGTATCCTATCTGCTCATACATACGCTCTCTCCTCTCATCCGCACTTGCTGCAGGCGCTTCTTCCTCCCGCTTCTGAGAAAGGAACAAGATACACTGTTCTTTTCAGAGACGGACAATCTGTTTCTCCATGATATTTGTTTCCCCATTCCGTAAGATAAACAAGTCCATGCTTACCCGGACGGCAAGTCTCACAGGGATAATATTTTTCTCCGGATCCGTTGCGCAGTCCGGAAATCTCTTCTGCCTCTTCCGCCCGGATATTGATTTTCAGATAAGTACACTCCTGTGAAAGATGATATTTACTTCCTGATGGCGTTATATAAACATAAATATCTGAATTTTTTCCGCCTTCCTCGCCGCCTTCCCGGTATCCTACAAACCCATGTCCGAAAAATGCATCAGTTATTTCAATATTTCCTATAGGAAGCCAACGGACAAACGGTTTCATGGCATAGGAAGTCTGAATTTCCAAATTTCCATCTCCACAGTTATCCCATGAAGTATTTACAATGACTCCATCACTTCCCTCTTCAACACATAAATATGGAAGCAACTGTTCCCCTAAATATTGCTTTATTTCTTCCTCCTGACTATCTGTAAACAGACCGGCAGTTCCCTGCTCATACACTCTTTCATATGCCAAAAAACACATTTTACTTCCAACCTGATGCATTGCTTCATATGCATCACTCTGAAATCTCACCATCTCAAGACTGTAGAGCAGGGTCACCGTAAAAAGAAAAAACAGGGGCAAAACAAGACACCCTTCAAGGGCCATTCCCGCTTTCAGAAAAATGGGGAAAGAGAAAGATGCTCTCTCAAAAAAGCTGTACCGAGAAGGGGCCTTTTCACTATTTGATTTTTCTTTACTGATTCTTCGAAAAGAGAACATCCTTCTCTTTCCCCCTTTCTACTAATAGTATCCATAGGTCCTGGTAAGGGTATAGTTATCTCCCATGATTCCTCTCGCCTCAACCTGTGCACGATATTTTTCTACACAAAAATCCATGGAAAAGCAGGGATTTCCTGTCAGCGATCTGATATCCATTTCCATAATATCCATGCTTCGCAGATTTCTTTCCTCCTCGGAAAGAAGCATGATTATACAGGCAAGATACTGTTCATAATTAAGTCCAATATCCGCATCCATAATGAAAGGGATTTCACCGGAGAGCACCTGATCAATTCCTGTATAAAAACTGTTCTTTTCAAGCGGAACCCTGGCACCGCTTAAAAGCGACTTTACCTCTGAGAGCGACTCCAGATAAGCACAGGCATAAAGGATGCTCAAGGTTACCGGCAGATGAAATTCCTCTTTCATCTGCACTGCCTGAAGAGACACGGCTAGAGAGGAAGCTTCCTCATGCAGTTTTCCGTTTTCCAGTATGGCAGCAGCATTTATTGCAAACCGCCATTTGATCAGTCTGTCAGCAACCGCTTTCAAGTTTTCATAATCCGAAGGCTCCCCACAGGCTATGTATTCCATCTGAAACAGGAGAACGGAATCTTCTCTGACTTTTCTGTAATTTCCCATCTTTTCAAACAGATAAATAAGAAAAAGCTCATTATCTCCCTCTTTCTCGCAGCTTTTGCCTACATTTTCTGTTCTTCTTCCGGAAATAAAATCACTCTTTCGTATACGTCCGACTCCGATACCATTCATATCTAAGTTAAGAAGATAAAGGATATCACTGTCCGTCATTCCATAAATGCGGTCTGCCGGATTTCCAAGAGAAACTTCTACCAGTTCCCCTTTTTCATTTAGAATCCTGGGAAGCTCTATTCCTGCTATCTGTTCCTGCAGAGCACTCCACTCTTCCATTGCATCCCTTCCATCAAGACTATCCACATTTTGAAGGTATGAAAAAATTTCTGTTTCTTCTCTCCGGATGTTACTGTCCTTAATATACTTTACTGCCTGATACTTCATGGAAGCCCCTATTCCCTCCGATGCTACAGCTACTTCCGGTATCGTCACTTTTTCAAGTTCAACATCGATCCATGGTTTCTTGTCTGACTTTATGCTTAAATTACGTCTTATATAAAAATCAAGCCTCTCCTCTATATTGGAAACAGAAGGCTCTCTGCCAAGGTAAGATGCATCGATATAGAAAAGATCATATCTTTCCTGAAGCGCAGTGGAAAACTCTGCAAGAACAGAATTCATCCCTATATCTGTGGCGCATTCCAATCTCACTTTTCCTCCGTTTCTGATTGCATTTCCTGTCAAAAACAGTACAAAACCAATCAGCGCTGAAAGAGATAATGACAGAAACACAGTCAAATATCCCCTCATCATGCCAGAATCGCCGCACTGTCAGCAGATATCTTCTGGAAAACATTTCCCACAAGATCACTGATTTGTGTCTTAAAAATCAACACCAGACCAATCAATACCACAATAATCAGAATCATTTCCACAGTTCCCATTCCCCGATTGTTTCTCATTATTTTTGTTATTTTCTTCATAAGTTTCATCCTTCCTTATTATTTTATTATGCCGCGAATCCGAAAAAAGCAGGCAGCAGTATCAGAAACATGACTACAACCAACATCAGCATCATAGGAAACAGCAGTTTTGTTCCTGCTTCCTCTCCTCTTTTTCTTGCCAGGTTTCTTCTCTCCTCCAATGCCGCATCAGCCTCTTCCGACAGCAACGACAGTATTTTCTCATTCCCCTGTCTCAAATGGGAAATCAGCAGAAAGGAAAGCTTCCTGTATTTCATTTCTCCGCATCGTTTTCCCCATTCCCGGTATACCTCACTCTCCGGCATCCCATTCAAAAAACCATAATTGCAGACAAGTATCTCTTCATATAAAATCTGTGTTTTTCCATTCCTTTTCTTTTGTGCCTGATACTCATTTCCTATTCTCAAAAAAGCATTTTTTACATTGAGTCCTGCCCCTATGTAAAGCCTAAGCTTTGAAACAAATTCCGGATAGCATCTGTTTAGTTCCCTGCTACGTTTTTGCTCTCTGATTTCTCGATTTCTTTCCCGAAAAACAGGTACACATACCACACACAAAAAACTGATCAGCAGTGGTATATAGCTGTTATCTTTTATCTTCTCTTTCCAGATAACCGCTTCCTCTCCTATTTTTTCCGGAAGAACCATTTCGCTGCTTTCACGGTAGAGAAAATCATTTTCATACAGTTCCTCCTGCATAGCTGCAAGATACTGCTCCCTTGGTGTCAGAATTACGGGCAGGAGTTTCACTGTCATTTCCTTTTCCCATTTTTCATCCTCATAAGTGCCTGCCACCTTAAGAGTTATCATTTCTCCCTCTGTAGGCACATTTGCAGTATTCACTTTTCCGTCTGCTCTGATTCTGTCATGGTTACTGCTTTGCCAGGCAAGCGTGAACGGATAACCCTCCACTTCTGTCACAAGGTTCAAATCCTTCTTTACTGCCATCAGACTTTCATTTTCTCCGGCAATAATCTGCGGCAGTTCCTTCAGCAATTGCTCCTTTAAAGCAAGTCGTTCCTCACTGTTAAAGATTCTCTCTCTTATTTCATAAGTGATCTCACCCTCCTTTGATTGCGTAATTCCCTTCAGAGTAATCGTATAATTTCCCTCTCCCCATTCGTTTCTGAGCAAATGGGTCCCCTCCACCAGTCTGCCTTTCCTTTGGCTGCCGAAATGGACACAGACTGAGGATACAATCCCAATTAGAATTATCAAAAACAGATACCTGTTTTTTCTGTTTTTTTTCTGTATCATTTTTTCTCCTTTATGTTTCTATCGCTGCTATCTTTATGCCCATGATATAAGCACAAAAATAAATGATAAGGCATACCGTCATAATACTCACACCCTGAAAAGTATGATAAAATCTGTCAAAATATCCGGGAGAAGTAATACTGATATAAAAGATCAGCAGAAAAGGCATAACGTTCATAATCTTCTGTTCCAGCTTTCTGGCGCTTAACAGAGTTTCTATTTCTTTTCTTGTCTCTGCTCTGTTTTCGATAGTTCTCGACGTTTTCTCCATGACAGCATCGATATTTCCGCTACTTTCTCTGGCAATATCAAAAACAGATGCAAACTCCTTGATCTCCTCAATATCACAGGATTCCCCCATCTTTTCCCACAGCTTTGATGCCTTTCTGTTATTGGAAAGTCCTGCTCTGATTTCCCGCAGCATGAGGCAAATACCACTGTCCTTTCCATATAAATTTTCCATATCCTCATAGCTGTTCAATAAAGCATTTTCCACAGAATATCCTGCTTTCTGTCCGGCTACGACAAGGAGGAGCATTTCCTTAAATTGTTGCCTGATCTCCTCTTTTTTTCTGTGAAGCAGATCTTTTCTTTCTATTCGATAAAAGCATAAACCCGGAAGAGAAAGGGGAATCAGCGCTACATAGCTTCGATAAAAGCAATAGTCTATCATAGATACTGCAAGAATGCTCTTTCCGATCAAAAATAACTCTTCCTTTGCAGAAATTCTGATAAAATGTCTAAATTGATATTCCTGCCGCCTTAAGTTTTTCCTCATATTTCAGTTCTCCCATCTTTTTTAATTCTCCGGATACCCTTCCTCTTTTATCTACTCCCGTCTCAAAAAAGCGAAACAACGTCTGTATCTGTACTTCTTCACCTGCTACCGAGAGGGGCTCCGCTATTTCCAGCACTCTTCTGCTTCCGTCCCTAAGTCTTCCAAGATGGATCATTAAATCAAATCCGGATACGATCTGCTTTCTGATGGCATTTAGGGGAAGATCCATTCCCATTAGCACCATGGTTTCCAGACGGCTTACCACATCGCGCACACTGTTTGCATGTACCGTGGTCATCCCGTAATGCCCTACATTCACACTTTGGAGCATGTCCACCGCTTCTTTTCCACGAACCTCTCCCACAATCAGGCGTGATGGTCTCATGCGAAGAGATGCTTTGATCAAATCACGTATGGTAATTTCACGGCATCCGTCCACGTTGGCATTGCGTGTTTCAAGTCTTACCAGATTAGGCAGATTCTGAAGCTGAAGCTCCGCGGAGTCTTCGATGGTAATTACTCTCTCCGTCTCCGGAATAAATCCGGACAGCACATTTAAAAATGTAGTTTTGCCGCTTCCTGTTCCTCCGCTGACTAAAATGTTATATCCCGCCTGCACCATTTTTTTCAGAAACTCCGCCGCTTCCTGCGTAATAGAGTTCATGGAAACGAGCTGCTCCATGGTAATAGCTTCTCTTGGAAAACGTCTGATGGTAAGAATGGGCCCATTTAACGCTATGGGTGTAAGAACAGCGCTGACTCTCGATCCATCTTTAAGCCTGGCATCCACAATCGGAGACGCTTCGTTGATTACTCTGTTACACCTTGAAACAATTTGTTGAATCACATGATTCAATTTTTCTTCAGACTCAAAAGAAACCGAAAGCTGACTGATTTTTCCTTCCTTTTCCACAAAAATTGGTGTTGTACCGTTTACCATAATTTCCGTAATTTCGGGATCATCGATCAGATCCTGTAAAATTCCAAGCTCTCTGATCGTATGATAAATTTCCTTTCTTAACGTGGCCTTTGTGTCAAGTGTCAGATGTCTTGCTTTCCCTTCTTTTGAAATCTCCTCATCAATCAACTCTCTGACCTCTTCCTCGCTCATCTGTCTCGAAAGGTCCATTCGTCCTATAATACTCTCCTGCAAAAGTGCCATATTATCTGCAGGCACTCTGCTCTGCCCCAAAGAGGTCAGGGAACACTTCTTTTTTGATATATCCTGCCAGGTCTCCATATGTCAGTTCCTCAAATTGTAACGGAAGCTTTCTGAACACAGGAAGTTCCCATTTTCTTGTTTTACTTGCAATGTCTCCATATTGCATGCTCTCCAATGCTTTTTCATACTGTTCAATTTTGGCTGCTGCAAGAGGATCCTCCCGAACAATGGTATAAATATGGTCACAGTTTTTTAAAACCTCCCAGAGATCCAAAAGACTGTCAGACAGATCCAGTATCAGAAATTCATATTCCGTTACCTTTTCAATTTCCCTGAAAAGATCCACCCAGCCTGTTCCTCTGATGCCTCCCAGACTTTGATAGACATCTGCCGGCGGGATAAAATCCAGCCCTCCCACTGTCTCAATCATGCTTTTCATCTGATAAAACAGCTTTTCCCTGGCACAGCTGAAATAATAGGCCAGATCTGAAATATCACTTTTAAATTCCCGGTTCAGCATTCTTCCAAGCCCCGAATAGGCTTCAAAATTTAAATAAAGGGTTTTGTAATGACGGGCAAGCATTTGCCCCAAAGTCAATGAAAATGTGGTTTGAAGACACCTTCCTACAGGTGTATAGACTCCAATGATACTCATATTTCTGCTGCCGGTTCGAAGAATCGTTCCGACATCCTGTGCCTTTTGTGTGTAGTACTCCATCACCTCCCTTATAATATTTTCACCGGATTGGTATTTGTTAATGTGACACAGGGTTTTGTTTAAAATATTGCCGTTTTCACTGAGAATGATGATATGCGGTATTTTCAATTTCTCAATCTTTTTTTGATATGCGTTTTCTGATATGAGCAGACACTCAATTTCTTCCTTTTCCGCATAAGGAAAAAACTTGTCCTCTCTTGTAAAGACATGGACCTCAAACGGAATATCCTCTTTGTTGCTGATAAAGTCCATAAGACGATAGACATAGCTCTCCTCGCCATCAAAAATCGCAAGGATTCTCTTATCCAATAATTCCCCTTTCTGCTTTTGTGTTAACATGTCAAGCTGCGTATTTTAATAAGTTGTTTGAAAATCCGGAAAGAAACTTTCCAATGACCTTCTAAATGAATGTAAACATTCTGATAAAGATAAATAAAAGACTGCCTTTCGTTTGTAATGTGAATTATAGTTAAGATTTTCCTGTTTGTAAAGTAGTTGATGGCAATTTTTTTAACTTTGGTACATTTCTACAAAATTCTTCTGTTTTCTCTTATTCCAAACTCTAAAAACCATTGCAAATACTGGCTTTATCCGCATTTTAAAAATTACCAAAAAATCATAAAACCATATAGAAACCTATGCCGTAAAGCATAAAAATACCGGGTACTCCAAGAAATCCGGACACACAAAATGTAAGGAGATTATAACCCATATTAAGTCCCGGCATCCACCCGGCAAGAAAATAATTTCCAAAGTAGATCAGCATCATCCCCAGAATGCCCCTTAAAACAAAGTTGATGATCATCTCCACATGTTTTCTGAAAATTCCCAGCAAAAGTACCGCTGCAAGAGCTGCTGCTATCCACAAAATACCGCTGTATGTGCTCATTCGTCCACATCCTTTTCTTTTCAATCTAATATATGTCCACACTTGCAAAAAATTACCCTTTTCCCCCCTGCTTTGAATAAAGATTCTCATTTTTGCTTATACTTCGAATAAAAGGAAATAATTGGATAGTAAATGAATATGATGTAGAAAAACACTCCTGCATTACATAAAAGGAATGGAGGTAATCACTTATGAAAATGTATTTTGGATTTTCATCGCATACAAACCGTACTCTCTCTGAAAAAGAAATTGAGAGAAATGCTCTTCTCTCTGACCTGGAGCAGACAAAAAAAGCCCTGGAAATAGCTTATGCGGGCTTTGACAATGTGACAGAACCTGATCTGATCGACTGTTATATTTATGAAGTGAATTCTGTGCTGAAACGCTATAAATTTTTAATGGAACAGGCAGCACACATTCTGGTGCTGCCTGAAGAAAACGAAAATGTTGCATCCCTAAACGCGGAAACCCCTGCTGCTTCCCTGATCGGCTAAGCTTTCATTCAGGTTGTTTCTGCCATAAGTAAGTCCCGCGTAGACGGTCTGCGTGTTTGCCATAACGGGTGATGATTCATCCTGCTTACTGACAGTTTCATAGGCAGCATGCAGTCTTGACATGATTTCTTCCACATGAGCAAGCTCCGTTCTGCTGTTTCTTAAATCCGCCCTTGTCAATTCTCTGTCAGAATAAACATAAAGCTGCATCAGATTTTCTGCAACAGGATATTCCAGATGAAGGGATGCCATAAGCTCATGCAGGCATCCTTTTGCATTTTTAATTCCCTTTCGAAAAGATTCCTGATCTCCGGCTTCATTCGCCTGCCTGGCCTCTTCAATATAGACAAGCATCATTTCATAGAGAATCACCACAAGACGCGTTTTGTTTGCCTGAGATATTTTCAATGTAAACTGCTGTTTTAATTCACTGGTCATACTCATTCCCTCTATTTCTTCCAAATCAAAGATTACTGTAACAGCTGAAGTACCTGGGAAGGTCTTTCGTTTGCCTGGGCCAGCATGGAGGTACTAGCCTGGGAAAGAATCTGAAGGGTCGTATATTCTGTCATCTCTTCTGCCATATCTACATCCATGATACGGGAGTAAGCAGCTGTCATGTTCTCCGATGAAATGTCCAGACTGCTGATGGTGTGCTCCAGACGGTTCTGATAAGCACCGAGTCCGCTCCTTGCATTGGAAATATACTTGATGGCATTATCCACCTGATCGATTGCCTTCTGTGCACCCTCCGCAGTGGTCAGATCCAGAGAGTCAATTCCCATATTTTCTGCATTGATTCTGGGAATACGGATGCCAAGCTGTTGTCCTTCATTGGCACCGATCTGCATATCCATGGCACCGAATCCAGTCAGATCCAGTGATAATGTTTTTGTAACCGGATTTCCCGATGCATCTGTTGTGTTAATCGGGACTTTAGCAGTGATATCCTTCATCTTCAGTTTCAGTTCAAAGCCCTGATCTCCTGTAATTGTGACAATGCTTCCGTCCACCTGCGTGATCTTGGCATTGCTGCCGGAAGGACCGGAGAGCGTAATCTTGGAGTTATCCGTATCAAGATTACCCTCTGCGTCGAACTTTACTTCAAGCTCACTGATCTCATATTTTCCCACCTTCACATCATCACTGTAATAGGCAACCTTGATATCCGCTTCTGATGTATAACCCTTTAAATCAAAGGAACCATCCAAAATCTTCTGCCCATTGAATTCTGCCTCATTGGCTATTCTTTCAATTTCATCCTTGAGCTGCTGTGCTTCATCATCGATCAGTTTCCTGTCCTCATCTGTCAGTGTCCCCGTACTTGATTTTACGGAAAGCTCATTGATCCTCTGAAGCATATCATGAATCTCGGCCATGGTTCCGTCCGCAATCTCAATGATGGATACGCCATCACTGGCATTGTTTGTGGCAACACTGAGCCCCTCAATCTGGGCATTCATTCTCTTGGACATGGCAAGCCCTGATGGGTTGTCTTTTGCGTTTACGATCTTGAGACCTGATGAAAGTCTTGCCAGCGACTCTGATAATTTATTGTCATTTTTTGTCAATGAATTGTTGGCGATCACTGCCGATGCATTAAAACTGATTCTCATAATTCCATACTTCCTTTCCTGCTGATTTCCCGGACAAAAACGATATAAGCCTTCGCCGCTCTGTATAGCGTATCCGCTGTCTGCCCTGATTTTCTTCCTTTTTCTGTTCTGAGCAAAAACTCTTTCTGTTCCTGATTTTCTCCTGTAATGAAACGGATATCTCCCATTTCCATATCTTCACTTGCAAGAAGTTCCTTTAAGCGGTCATCATTTTCCGAGAGAAGTCTGCTGCCCTGTTCTTTCCCACAACTGCTGTAGCCGGAAAGTCCTGTATCTGTCACAGTAAATTCTGCCAGATTTACGCCGAGAACCTCCGTTTCAAGAGTAACGGATACTTTGCTCTCCTCTCCATCTTTATGTATCATTCGAAGAGTTACAGCTGTCAGCTCTCCTCCGATTTCCACGGGCATCACATAGTTTTCTTCTCTTGCCATGGATTTCATAAAGGAAATCTGCTTATGCAGTGCATTCAGGGCTTTCACATCAAGGGAATTGTTATCTTCCTCAAAAGCTTCCTTCGCAGTTGCACTTAACCACTCATCAGAAGCTTCTTCATAGGCTTCTTTTGCACTTTCACTGTCTGTCAGATTCTCGATAGAGAAAGACAGATCGTGATCAGTTTTTCCCGCTTCACTGCCTCTTTGCTTTTCCAAAACCTTCTTCAGCTTATCCACCATTTTCCCGGAGCCTTTCAGCATCTCACCTGCAGCCAGCAGATAATCGGCAGTCACTGGTTTCCCATAATCCATCAAGTGCCTAAGTACGGCTTCTTCACTGCCAGCAGCACTTCGAATGCCTTCATACAGAGTATGATCATATTCCTTATCTGCCAGTTCCGTCTCCTCGTCCTTCAGCACTTCTTCCAGATCTTCCCTGGTTTTGATAAAGCCTTTCCTGATTTGCTCCGTCACGGATTGTGCATCACTTTTCTTTGCCTGAATACCTCCAAAGCTGTCATCCACACGGTAGTCCATATGCTTTTTCTTACTGCTTCTCACAGCAGAGAGAAGATTCTCAAGAGTTTCTGATGCGCCGCTTCCTGCCACAGCACCGACAGCTGCATCATCCCCCTTTTCTATCTGGCGAAGAAGTCTGTAAATTCCTATAAAGGCACTTCTCTCTTCCTCCGTGATGTCTTTTTTCTTTTCCAGCTTATATAAAAATCTGCTGTAGGACTCCATATCCTGCTCTGTATGATCAAAATTCTGATCCAGATAGGCGGACAGGTCACTGAGTGACATGGCAAGCGGATTGACATCTTCTCTGATCATGGAAAGAACGGTTCCCGGCTTCATCCTTTCTATTACACCTGAAAGCAGTTCCTCCGACTTCCTGATGCGTTCAAAATTCTCTTCCGTCATCTCCATGCTGTTATAGCCCAGGATCCTCACCACTTTTTGATTTTCCGCAGTAAGCTCTTTTCTCATATCTGTGAGAATATCATCCACATTCCGGAAGGCTTTTTTGATAGAGTCTCCCATATCTCTGCGCGGTACTGTCATCAGTGCCTCATAGCTTTCTCCTGCCTGCTGATATTTTGCCTGCAGATTTTTTCCTTTTGCTTCTATTACGGGAAGTGTGTCTTCCCGGGTGATATCAGCCACCGTCTGAACCGGCACCGTCCTAATACTTTCCAGTGTATACAGTGTACGCTGATACAGGTTACCCTTCTCCTCTGCCTTCTCCGGCTCTGTTTCCTGCAAGAGCACGCTGTTGCCATCTCTCCTTGCCGCTTTCAGCTTCTCGATCAGCTCCTCCATAGGCGCTGTCTCAATGCTGTAACCGCTCTTTAAGAGTTTGAGATTCGCATTCACCGTCATGGAAAGCCTGACTTCCTCAAGCAATTCTCTCTTATGGATCAGGTCGGCTTCCTGAACTGTTAGGTCCTTCCCTGAAAAAATTCCGCCATCTTTCTTCTGTTCCTCATGGACTGCAAACAGGTTCTTAAGTTGAAAAGGCAGGTCCCTTGCCACAATCACGGTAACATCCTGCTCCTGAAGTTCCTGCACCTTTTCTTCTATGGAAACCGCCTGTTTGATAAAACTTTCTTTTTTTGTAATATCTGCCTTTCCGGGTGTTATGCCATCGGCAATGGCTGATGCTGCACAGGCTGCGAACTCTTTTTCCCCAATGGGGAAGGCAATTCCCTTTAACTGCTCCATTCTGAGAAAAGTGTCTTCCGTTAAGGGAATTCCTTTTTCAATCAGCCATTTGGCATCCAGGATAGTACTGTCCTCTATGGGATATCCGGCTTCCCCGATCACCTTTTCTATCTGAGGCATCAGCTGTTCATAATCAATCGTTTCCGGCTTTTTTGCATAATAACCGGAAACTGTTCCTGCTGCATAATACCCTTGCGCCTGGCGTCCTGGATCTTTCGCTCCTGCAAAACTGGCAAGATAAAGATGGTCTGCGGATGGTTCCATTTCATTTTCAATCATATATTTTAAACTGCCCTCGGAAAGCTCCGGTATTTCCGAAAGAGCTTTATAGGCATCGGTCACCGCTTTCACGTTTTCTTCCGTGAAAGGAATATCATTGCGCCGGAATTCCTTCTGCAGTTCATTGGCAAAAGTTTTACTTCCCGTAATACTCTCAAGCTTCTCTCCGCTTAAGGTATCCGTATATCCGATTACTTCCGTGCCGCCCTTTAAGAGAGCTGCCTTAATCTCATCGACAATGGTAACAACCGTTTCAATATCTGTGCTTCCCGGATGAAAGCCGTCTTTCTGCAGATTGGCAAAATCTTCGTCCGACATAGAATTAGACATAACTGCCATATAGTTTCTGCGGGCAGTGATATCCTGTGATCCCGCTTCCTGCATAACCTCTTCTGCGGTCCGTCCGTGACCTGCGTAAGCGCTGTTATCCATAACTGTGCCAGAAATGTCTAATGCAAAATTCTCTGTCCGTACTTTCCCTGTACTTTCAGATCCCTGATATATTGTTGTTTCCCTGCCTACATTTGAATGGGTGGAGACTTTATTATCTGTCCCGTTAAAAATAATATTCATAAACGTTCCCTCAATGTAGTGGTATCTGTATCCTGAAAAAAAGGATGAATGTAACTGCTACATTCACCCTTTATTTCGGCATTTCTATTTTATTTCTTAACCTTTAAAAAAGAAAGATTGCCGCACTGTAAGGCGGAAGATCAAGAGAAATACTGTACTTCCGATAATTGCACGGTTTCGACACAGCTGTAATTTCTTTTGGAATAGCTTCTCCCATTCCTCCAAACCTTTCCTCACAGCTGTTAAGCAAAAGCTTGTATTTCTTCTTCTTGGGTACTCCAAGTTGATATTTTTCCCATTTCATAGGTGTCATATTGATGACAAACAACAAATTATTTCTGCCGCTTTCGGACTTCCTGATAAAGCTGTATGTACTTCTGTCCTTGTCATCACAGTTCATCCATTCAAAGCCTGCCCAGTTGTTATCATTCTCATACATGCAGGGGTATTTACGATAAATGTTAAGAAGTTCTTTTACATATTCCTGCATACCTTTATTAAGATCATTGGAAAGAAGGAACCAGTCAAGCTCTCTCTCTTCACTCCATTCCCTCTCCTGTCCGAATTCCTGTCCCATGAACAGAAGCTTCTTTCCGGCATGACCAAACATATAAGTATATCCGGCTCTCAAATTTGCATACTTATCAACCTTATATCCGGGCATCTTTTCCACCATGGAACATTTCAGGTGTACCACTTCATCATGTGACAGAGGCAGGATATAATGCTCGCTTTCATTATAGGACATAGCGAATGTCATGGCATAATGGTTGTCTTTTCTGAAATAGGGATCCAGCTTCATATACTCGCAGAAATCATGCATCCATCCCATATTCCACTTGAAACTGAAGCCAAGTCCGTCATCCTCAATATCGTGAGTTACTTTAGGCCAGGCTGTAGATTCCTCTGCAATGGTCATAAAACCGGGATAAGTACCACGAATCACCGAATTCAGATGTTTGAAGAACTCAATTGCCTCCAGATTCTTATTATCGCCGTATTTGTTGGGAACCCACTGACCATCCTGCTTACCGTAGTCAAGGTAAAGCATGGATGCCACTGCATCAACACGGATACCGTCAACATGATATTCCTTGATCCAGAACAAAGCATTGGCAATCAGGAAATTCTTAACCTCATTCTTACCATAATTGAAAATCTTGGTACCCCAGTCGGGATGTTCCCCTTTTCTGGGATCGGGATCTTCAAAAATACACTGTCCGTCAAATCTTCCCAGTCCGTGGGCATCTGTGGCAAAATGAGCCGGTACCCAGTCGAGAATGACGCCTATCTTATTCTTGTGAAGCTTGTTCACAAGATACATAAAGTCGGAAGGCTCTCCGTATCTGGCGGTGGGCGCGTAGTAGCCTGTTACCTGATATCCCCAGGAACCATCATAGGGATACTCCGCAATTCCCATCAGCTCCACATGGGTATATTTCATTTCCTTCAGATAATCAACTATCCTGTCTGCAAATTCCCTGTAATTGTAAAAGCCCTTTTCCTCCGGTCTTGGATGACGCATCCAGGAACCAATATGACATTCATAAATTGCCAACGGCTCCCTATAATAGTCCTTCTCATCCCTTTCCTTCATCCAGGCATCGTCTGTCCACTTAAATCCCGAAATGTCTGTAGTCTTTGATGCCGTGCCCGGGCGAAGCTCCGCATAATTGGCAAAAGGATCTGCCTTATAAAGCTTTTCTCCCTTTGGTGTTGTGATCAGGAATTTGTAAAGTTCTCCGGTTCCCACTCCGGGAATAAATACTTTCCATATTCCTCCGGGTCCTAATTTTGTCATCGGCGCCGCCGTCTCATCCCAGTTATTAAAGGTACCGATCACATGGACACTTGCCGCATTGGGCGCCCATACGCCGAAAAACATACCTTTTTTCCCATTCTCTACGGAAGGATGTGCGCCCAGCTTCTTGTAGATGTCGTAATGAGTACCCTGGGCAAATAAATACTGATCCGCCTCTGAAATAAATACCGTTGCTTCTGTCTGCTTCTTTCTGTTCATATGAAAGCCCCCAATTTAATAATGCATAAAATCCTTTTCTCTCAGGATAATCATATCCTCTTCATCATAGCGTTTGCCGAGCAGGATATCAAAGAAATGCTTCGGTGTCTTTTTATCTGCATAATAAATCGCTTCATCCACAATTTCTTCAATCTCTGCCAGGGTTACTTCATGATCGCTCGTCTGCATATCCGCAATTCTGGTATGAAGAGCAAGAACTCCAAGTTCATCGATCACATACTCCTGATCAAGTGCGTATTTCTTTGCATATTTTACAAGAGTCTGATCGTCCAGAGCCTCGACATCCACTCTTAAATTAAAGAGAGTGTTAAGAGCCGCATGCTTGGAAAGAAATTTTTCCATGGAATCCTTTTTGTCCTCAAGAAGGACAATCAGTCCTCTTCCCTCCTGATTCAACTCCTTTACAAGAGCATCCACCGTATTCCTTTTCATGGTTGCTGCACTCTCGATAATCAGTGCTCCCCCTGAAAGCTTTGAAAGGGTTGCCCCCACATCCTTCTTGTTCATATTACTTCCGGAAATTTTGGCAACTTTTCCGGAAAAATTATTATCGGACAGCTGAATTTCCTTAACCAAAAGCTTTGCCAGTGCAGTGGTTCCGGTACCTTCTTCGCCGGTAATAACCACATTACCCGTATAGGATGCCATGCTGATATTATCGATGGCCTCCACAATCTGCCTTCTGGTCTTCTTGTGATGGATGAAAGGAGCAAACTGTTCTCTCTCACTCTTTGTCATCTCTCTTGCCTGAGATTTATCCTCTGTTTTTTCCTTCTGTTCTGCTTCCGAAGAAGGATCAGCCTCATCGGCATTTACGGATTCCTCCTGCAATTCTTCTGCTGATTTCTCTTCCGAATGCGATTCTGCTGCTTCATCAGAATCTTCCGTTGATTCCGGTTCCACTTCCGGCTCTTTTTCAGGGATTTCTTCCGGCTCTGCTTCGGTTTCCACCGTTTCCTCAGAAATCTCTTCCGACTCTGCTTCCGTTTCCACTGTTTCCTCAGAAATCTTTTCCGGCACCGTCTCCGTTTCAGATACTTCATTCAGAATTTCTTCTACTTCTGTCTCTTCAGCGCTTGGCTCTTCTTCGGTCAGAGGTTTATCGTCTTTCGTCTGACTCTCAATATCAGAAACTTTGACAACCTTAGGACGCTGCTCATCTGCTTTCTTTTTGCTCTCCTTGATAGCCGCATCTACCATTGCTTTTTCAAGCTCTTCCAAAAGCCCTGTCTTGGTAGCCTCGTCAAAATCCGCAAAAAGTGAATCTGTCTGCTTATGAACACGCTGCTTGATCTCCTCAAGCATCTTCTGTTCATTTTCTTTCTTCATTCTTTCCCATTCAGCCATAACATCATCAATACTGAGCTGTCCGGTAATCTGCTTCTCTATCTTTTCTTCTTCAGGAACCACCAGACTGATCTGTCCGTCATATTCCTGAGAAAGAATATTATCATAGCCTGAAGGCTTATGAAAAGTTCTGATCACTCCTGTGTTGCTTACGGAGGGAGACGGGCTTGCCGCCGGAATATTAATAGCTTTTCCCTCTGTATATTCAGGTCTCTGCGCTACCTTTGACACAGATTCCTGCATGGAAGCAATGTTTTTTGCGGTCTCTGCATCCTTCTCCACAAGCTCAGAAACCACATCATTGATATTGACTTCCGACGTATTTCCAAAAAATACTTCTTCAGAAGAAGTCTTTTCTACAGTTTCTGAGGGTTTTACAGGTTCAGCAGATCTTTCCGAGACCATCTCTTCACTGATCATCTGCATCTCATCTGTATCCTGTCTGATAGGAGGTATCTCTTCCGACTGCATTTTCTCTTCCGGAACTGCCTCTTCGACAGAAGAAGAATCCTCTTCTGCCTCCTGTTCCTCTTCGTCTTCCTGTATCTGTTCTACGGGCTGATCGTTCAGAAACTCCTTCATGCTTTCTGCAAGCTCTCTCTGGAGATTGATGGTGTTATACTGACTGACATCAACGGTTTTCACCTGAATATCGTCAAGCTCCTTGCCGGGAAGCTCCTGGGTAGGATCAGTCAGGACATTCTGCGCTTTGCTGAATTCATCATCCTCTTCGTCCTCAGTTTCCTTTTCCGCTTCTTCTCTGATTGCTTTTCCTTCCGTCACAATATCGGCCTCAATGATGCCGCCTGTATGCTTCATCTGTTCGTATTTCTGCTGCTGTTCCTCTGTCAGCGGCTGATGAAGCTGCTTCAGTTCCAATGCTTTGAGGACATAACGTCCGTCCCCGAACCACAGAAACATCTCATCGCACTCTTCTACGCACTTGGATTCCAGTCCTACTCTGTGATATAAATAAGCAAGTTCATAAGCCCACTTCTCGCGATAGTCCTTTTTCTTAAATTCCTCAAGAACCGCAATTCTTTCCTCCAGACTTACCTCCTGCGCTTCATATAACTTATATTGAAGCACATACCTTCCGGAATCCTTCGGTGCAAGCTGTACAAATTCTTTATAATATTCAATGGCCTGCACATATTCTTCCAGTTTAATGGAAAGCTCACATAAAGAGTATACGATTGCTCGTCCTCCTGTATGCTTTTCATAAGCAAGAAGAAGAATATCCCTGCTGTCCTCGTATCTTCTGTTGATCTTATATAAGTCACTGATGGTGCATAACATCATGACACTTTTGACTCTGCGCCAGTCTATGGTGTCAGCTATCTTGACTGCTTCCGCATAATCGCCTTCCGCGATCAATGATTTAATTTCATCTGCGCGTACTTTATATTCGTATTTATCCAAGGTGCTCACCTCATAATATTTTTCTGAAATCAAAAAATAATATCCCTATTTTTCATTTTTTAAGTGTACCATAAGGTCATGCTTATGTCAAAAACATCATAGCAAAAACCATTCAAAATCATTTGATTTTTCTGTATAAAATATTGCTTAAGTCAGCAAATTCCCGAAGGGTCAGAGCCTCCCCTCTGATAGATGGACTTAACTCCATCTGCAAAAGTGCCTCCTCTGCCTGCTGCCGCGTAATTCCAAGTTCTCTGGCATTGGCAAGACCATTTGCAAGAGTTTTCCTTCTCTGATTAAAAGCTGCCTTTATGACTGCAAACAGAAATGCCTCATCCTCCGTCTCCACCGGAGGTTTTTCATATCTGTCCAGTCTGATCACAGCACTTCCCACATTAGGTTTCGGAATAAAACAGGCCGGGGAAACATAAGCGATAACCTCCGGTCTGGCATAATACTGCACCGCAAGTGACAGCGCTCCGTAATCCTTGGTTCCGGGTCCCACCTGCATTCTGTCCGCTACTTCTTTCTGTACCATAATAGTAATACTCTTCAAAGGAACA
This sequence comes from uncultured Clostridium sp., assembly GCA_945917985.1. Classification (GTDB taxonomy): domain Bacteria; phylum Bacillota; class Clostridia; order Lachnospirales; family Lachnospiraceae; genus Suilimivivens. Next base: position 24,402 of record CAMEIH010000016.1, read on the forward strand.
TGACTCTCAAAAAGTCCCATAATAATAGGTGTTGTAATATAGTAAGGAAGATTTGCCACTACTTTGATGGGTTTTCCCTGATTTTTTTCCTGTACCAGTCTTTCTATATCTACTTTCAAAATATCTTCATTAATTACGGTAACATTGTTGTAAGAAGATAAGGTATCACCAAGGATGGGGATCAGTGACTTATCTATCTCTACAGCAACCACTTCTCTGGCACTTTCTGCCAGATACTGGGTCATGGTTCCGATCCCTGGACCGATTTCCAGTACAAAATCCTCCTTTGTGACCTCCGCAGACTCTACGATCTTCGTAAGGATATTACTGTCGATCAGAAAATTCTGCCCAAAACGTTTTTGAAAATTAAAATTGTATTTTTTTAAAATTTCTATGGTTCCCTTAGGATTTCCGAGTGTAGGCATTTCTTTCTCCTTTTATATGTGAAACAGCTTTCTGGCATTTTCTTCCGTAATCTCAATGACCCGCTCCGGCTCTACTTTTTTGATCTCACTGATTGCCTGTACCACATAGGGAAGATTTAAGGAACTGTTTCTCTTTCCCCTGTTTGGAACAGGTGCAAGATATGGGCAATCTGTTTCCAACAGAATACTGTCCATCGGCAGATATTCTACCACTTCCTTCAGCTTTCTGGAATTCTTAAAGGTGAGTACGCCGCCGATTCCGAAAGAAAACCCCATATCCAGAAAATCTCCGGCAAGTTCCCTTGAATAGGAATAACAGTGAACAATACCTCCGTTTTCTCCCGCCTGCTGTGCTTTCATGATTTCATAGGTATCCTTTGCCGCCTCTCTGGAATGAATGATGATAGGAAGCTTCACCTCTTTGGCAACCACGATCTGTCTTTCAAACCATTCTTTCTGTATCTCTTTGTCCGGCTGCTCCTCATCATTCCAATAATAATCAAGCCCAATTTCTCCGATTGCCGCCACCTTACCGCCATTTTGAACGGAATGGGAAAAGGCTGTTTCTTTCAGCCATATCATATATTCTTCATTCAGTTCTTTCGTTCCGGAAGGATGTACGCCGAGAGCTGCATAGATAAAAGGATATTCCTCTGAGAGGGCAAGGGATTTTTTAGAGCTTTCCATATCGGCACCAACATTTACTATGGTGCCAATTCCATTCTCTGTCATATTTAAGAGTAATTCTTCTCTGTCTTCGTCAAATGCCTCATCATCATAATGTGCATGAGTGTCAAATATCACAGTGTTTCCTCCTGCTGTCTGCCTTAATAGTTCTGAAAAAAACTACACGGAAAAACATTCTTAAAATTTTTTTAAAAAATGCTTGCATTTCAAAATGCATTATACTATAATAACACTTGCGTTGCAAATGATGCACGTTTTTAACAAAAGAAATGCACCGCTAGCTCAGTTGGTAGAGCACCTGACTCTTAATCAGGGTGTCCAGGGTTCGAGCCCCTGGCGGTGCACTTACGAGTACCATTTTTGAGGACATAAGAGCCTTGGGGATGGTGCTTTTCTTTTTCATCCATTTTTATTCTTTATCTGTTTTTGCATGTTGCATTTTAAACTGCTTCGGTGTTACCCCTTTCCATTTCCGAAAAATCTTGATCAGATGACTGCTGTCCGAAAATCCTGTTTCCTGACTGATATAGCTTAAGTCAAAATCTGTAAAGAGCAGCATATCTTCCACCTTGCTAACTCTGATGAATTCAATATATTCTTTGCAGGAACGACCATAGTACTGCTTAAAATTTTTTGCAAAGTAAGAATAGCTCATATTGCACATATCAGCAAGTTCTTCTACTCGAATAGGTTCTCCCACATGGTTGTCTATATATTCCGTAATAGCATGAATGGAATCGGTTTCCTTTGCATACTCCGAAGCTTTGTCAGTATCAAATCCCTTTTCTCTCCATTTTCTGATCAGACGCACCAAAAGATAACAGATCTTATTATGAACAACAATATCATAACCATAATCTCTCTTATCCAGTTCTTTCCAGCATTCCTCAAAAATATCTTCTACCGCGATATCTTCGATTTCTTCTTCCTTAAAATAGATGGAAGCAGCCTCATTTTTTCTGGCGCTGCTCAAAATAGCACGTATTTTGGGTGCATAGCTGTTTTCCGTATAGAGCTTATTGATATCAAATTTCAACACGCTATATTTTAACGGCACATTTGTTGCTGTATAAATAGAATGTACCGCCTCCGGATGGAAGAGGATCATATCACCCGGTTCAACAACATAGCTTTTCCCGTCACACTCTATCAGCCCTGTTCCCTCTTTCATGTAAATAATCTCCATAAAATAGTGCCAATGAGGTCTGATTGGGAAACCCATAGTGGATGTATCATACAAAAAAGCTTCATATGGTGAGTTTAAAGTATCACTGTATTCAAATAAGTATTGCATAATAACACCTTACTTTTTCTTCCTGTTCAAATAGATTTTTACAATTTTTATACGGCTATATTATAGCGGATAAACGGTAAGAGTGCTATAGTTTTTATAAAATATAATTGTTATACTTTGATCACGGAAAGGAGCATAATGTATGCAATTCATAAAAGGTGTCACATTTGCAGCTTTTCCCCATAGAGGAAGCTTTGAGACAAAGGAAGCCCGGGAAAGTCTCTGTCGATTAAAAGAAAATACGGGTGCCGATTTTATCACACTGGTGCCAAACGGATTACAGGAAACCCCTCAATCGGAAGAAATTTTTTATCAGACCGAAGCCAATATATCAGATGAAGAGTTGATCTCCATGATCCGGTTCGCCCATGAACTTGGACTTCGTGTTGCACTGAAGCCTACTGTCAATTGCAAAAACGGAGCCTGGAGAGCACACATCAGTTTCTTCGACAAGGATGTACCCTGCGAGCCCAAATGGAGCAACTGGTTTAAAGCCTACACAGAATTTCAATTGCATTATGCTGCCATTGCTCAAAAAACAAACTGTGAAATGTTCCTTGCAGGCTGCGAAATGGTTATGACCGAAAGGCGGGAAACAGAATGGAGAAAGCTTATCTCCGATATCAAATCTGTTTACTCCGGTCCTGTTTCCTATAATACAGACAAATACCAGGAAGACAATATTACCTGGTGGGATTGTGTGGATATCATCTCCTCAAGTGGCTATTATCCGATCACCGACTGGGAACAGGAGCTTGATCGAATCGAACCTGTTGTTAAAAAATACGGTAAGCCTTTCTTCTTTGCAGAATGCGGATGTATGTCAACGGAAGGCTCCTCCAAGGTTCCCAATAACTGGAATGTTCGCGGCAATGTCAATCTGGAGGAACAGGCAGACTGGTATACCGCTATGTTTGAAGCCTGTAAGAAGCGCCCCTGGGTAGAAGGCTTCTGTCTCTGGGACTGGGCATGGAAACAGTATCCGACCTGCAAGGCAACAACAAATGGCGGCTATGACATTTATGAAAAGCCTGCCCAGGCCGTTGTAAAGAAATATTATGACATGTTTTAGATGTTTGTCATATCTCTGAGGAATTATTATGAAAACTTTTACACAGACGGAAGATTTCGATCTGGACGCTTCTGAAAGAGCATTGCTTGAAACCTTCAGAAGAAATGAGGGAAGCAGTCTCAAAACGCCGATTGGCATTTACAAAGGACACTACCTGAACCTGTTTTTTTCCATTTTGTTTTTTGCCATCAAGCATTCCCCGGTATGGGTACTGCCTATCGTTACTTCCAATATTATCAATGTTGCCACGGAAAGACCTGATAATTCAGGCGCAATTATTTTGATCAATGCATTGATCATGTCATTTTTTGTTATACAGAATATTTTTACAAATTACATCCATACCTGGCTATATGCGAAAACCGTTCGAAATGTGGAAAGAGGCCTTCGAAGCTCTCTGGTAAGGAAACTCCAGCAACTGTCCATCACCTATCATAACGAAATGCAGTCAGGTCGTCTGCAGTCAAAGATCATGCGTGATGTGGAACAGATTGAAACACTTTCCTCACAGATATTCATTACTGTTTTAAGTATCCTTTTGAATGTTTTTGTAGCATTTGGTGTCGTTATTTTTAAAAGCCTTACCGTGTTTCTTTTCTTCCTTGCCACCATTCCCGTTGCGGTGTGCCTGATGGTCACTTTCAGGAGCAAGATCAAAAGGTACAATGCCGATTTTCGAAAAGAAATGGAAGAGACCTCCGTCAAAGTGATGGAAATGGTAGAACTGATTCCCGTTACCAGAGCGCACGCCCTGGAAAAGCAGGAAACTCAAAAGATGGACCATCAGCTTGGAAATGTAGCGGAAAAAGGCTTAAAGCTTGATATGATCCAGACTTATTTTTCCTCCATCAGCTGGGTTGCCTTCCAGCTGTTTCAGGTGATCTGCCTTGCTTTTACCGGCTATCTCGCCGCAAAAGGTAAGATTTCCGTGGGAGAGGTGGTCATGTATCAGACCTATTTTTCCAGTATTGTAAACCAGGTTTCCAACGTGATCACGCTGCTGCCCACCATTTCAAAAGGCCCTGAATCTGTAGATTCCATCGGTGACATTCTTCTTTGTCATGATGTGGAAGACAATAAAAATAAAAGAAAAGTAAAAAATATTACAGGTAACATTACCTTTGACCATGTAACCTTTCAGTACCCGGATGCAGAAGCACCGGTGCTTAAGGATTTAAGCTTACAGATCAGAGCAGGTGAAACCGTAGCCTTTGTGGGAAGCTCAGGAGCCGGTAAAACCACCATCTTAAATATGGTGATTGGCTTTATCAAGGCAAATTCCGGCAGGGTTTTGATTGATGATATGGATTTAAACTCTTTAAATTTGCAGAGCTATCGCTCTCATATTGCGGTAGTTCCACAGCAATCCATCCTTTTCTCCGGCACCATCCGCGAAAACATTACTTACGGCATGGACAATATCTCAGAGGAAATGCTTTATAAAGTAATCAAAGCCGCTAATCTGGAGGATGTGATCGCGGCTCTTCCGGAGGGGCTTGATACCATGATTACAGAACACGGCAGCAACTTGTCCGGTGGACAAAGACAGCGTATTTCTATCGCAAGAGCCTTTATCAGAGATCCCAGAATCCTGATTCTGGACGAGGCTACTTCTGCTCTTGACACTATCTCTGAAAAGAAAATACAGGATGCAATCCATAATCTGGTGCAGGATCGTACTACTTTGATCGTTGCACACAGACTCTCGACCATTCGCGATGCGGATAAGATTGCCGTTGTCGGAAATGGCGGGATTGAAGAATTCGGCACCTATGATGAATTACTTGATCTGAAGGGTGAATTTTACAGACTTAAGAATTTGCAGATATAATTATGTTTTACTTCTGCTGCAATTTGCAGCAATTAATTCCTATCCCCCTTTAACAGAAACAGCCGGTCTAAAATATAAGACCGGCTGTTTCTATTATGATTCCCGAAATCACGCCTATTACATATAGCATCAACGTGATCTTGAAATTTTCTTTTACATTATCGTTTACCCGGAACAAAACCAAAAGTCCCACGCCCGCTCCCACAAGGAGTCCTGCAATCATGGAACCGGCGTTCAGCATACCCTCCAGATAGAGCTGTGTCAGTACCACTGAAGCCGCACAGTTTGGAATGAGCCCAACAAGTCCGGCAAGCACAGGACCTAACACCTGTTTCCCTGACAGGATTCCGGAAAGGCTTTCTTCTCCTATGATTCCAATGAGAAGATTGAGCACAAAGGAAACAATAACAATAAAAAACAATATCTGCATGGTATGACTGAATGCGGATTTCAAAATTTTTCCTTCCGCACAATGGCAGTGTTGATGATGACACATTTCCTCTATTTTCAAATGCTCATGTTCTGCTTCCCCATGCTGCTTTTTCCTGATCACAAGATCTATGAGAAAGCCTGCTGCCATACCAATGACCACTTTCACACCCAAAATCTTTAAAACGGTCATGACAGGAACCTGCTCGGAAATAAAGATCGGCAGCATTTCATCAGAAGTTGACAGGAAAATAGAGATCAGTGTTCCCAGCGTAATGATCCTTCCCGCATAAAGGTTAGAAGCTGCTGCTGAAAACCCGCATTGAGGGAAAACACCAAGCACACTTCCGATCAGGGGACCGAATTTCCCGGCTTTCTGAACCATCTCCTCTGCTCTGTCACCTGCCTTATGCTCAATATACTCCATCACAAGATAGGTCACAAAGAGAAAAGGAAGAAGCTTAATGGCATCTATTAATGTATCGGCTATCACATCCAGTATCATGGTAATCTCCTTTTGGACAATTGAATAAGAAGTCTCATTTGCCAGTATACCATTAAGATCGCCATATATTCAACTGTTTTCCATTTTTACATAATATAGCTGTCCGCATTGACCATTTTTGTATGTGCCAGATCCTTAAGGGTTCCGAAAATATCTCCCATTCCCATCATGTTTTCTCCACAAGAGTCCTCACCGATTCCGGCTACATTAACGGCAATTGCCGCAACAGCGCTTTCCTGTTCTTTTGTACAATTCACTCTTGCACAGTTTTTAAGAGTCAGCTTCTCGAGGATCATTTCCGGTGTAACATCTTCATCAATGATCAGCTGGGCAATATTTTCCGCTTTGATTCCTTCCGGTGAGTTGTCAAACAGGTTTTTATCAAGCCTGGTTTTGGGCATATTCTTTATTACCCTGCTGTTTCTTACCACTTCGATCTCATCATATTCGGCATCCAGCTTTTCAAATGCCTCAAATTGTTCCTTTTTGAGCGTTATCTTACCCTTCACCACCAGCTTTTTCAGCATCTCACAGAGAACATCCATGTCTGCATTTTCATCTGTTTCCAGATTTCCGTATACAAAAAGGTTATCCCCTTCTTTACGGATCATCTCCTCATTTAAGAGGGCATCTCCATACACAAGTTCCATACCCTCCGGTACCACAGTCATCTCTGTCTGTTCATCGAACAGGGAAACGCTTTCTTCAATCTTACACTCCGGAAGTATCACTTTGTTTGTGATAAACCGAACCTTTTTCCCGGCAAGCTTTGCAATATCCACATTTCTATCCTTTATGATCACAGCTGTCTTTGCATAATATTTTCCGTTCTCCTTTGCACGGAGAGGAAAATACTGATCGATGGTAAATTCATCTTTCAGCAAAATGCAATCATCCGGGTAGGCAAATGCAGAGCCGTTTACACTCATTTTGCTCAAAAAGCCATTGAGGCTCTTCGGATACTCCGCCGACCCGTTGACGATTATCTGCTCATATCTTTGCAGTACTTCTGCCGTTCCGGGATCAATCTTCAGGGAACCGTTTACCACCAGTATGGTATGTTCCTGATTTGCCTCATTGCCGGTGATCTCATAAGAACCGTTCACAACTTTAACAACAGCTTCTATCTGATCTGAAAGCTCGATCATTTTGTCATGATTCATGGCAATGGGTAGACGATTTAAAACACTCTTGCTGTGCTCATTTACAAGTACCACATCCGCGTTGACCATGATCTGCTCAAAATTGCTGTAATCCTCCTCTTTTATTTTTCTAGTATCACACACATCACAGTTCAATAAAAATTTCTTTTTCTCAAACATCTCATTTTCCTCCGATCACATCTTTTAAATGTTTTCTGGCAGAAGAAAGTTTTGAGCGCACGGTTCCGGGCGGCAGAGAAAGCATCTCTCCGATCTGCCTGGAATTGTATCCTTCCAGATATCGCATGGAAAACAACATTCCCTCTATATCCGGCAAAGAATCCAGCAGATCTTTCCATTCCGCTTCTCTCAATTCCTCCGGTTCTTTCTGCTTTTCCGGAAGTATTTCCGTAATGGTTTCACGGGAAAAATGGCGGATCCTGTCAATATACATATTCTTCACGGTTCGATACAACCATGACCGTCTCTGACCTTCATCAAGCATTGTGAGCAGTTCTTCAAAAAGCATAGCGCGCAAAAATGCTTCCTGAACAAGTTCCTCCGCCGTCTGAAAGCTGTCTGTCATCCCCTGACACCACTTTACAAGCTCCTGATGATATTTTTCATATAGTTTCTCTATCATCTTCCGCGTTCCTTTCTTTTGCCCTTCACTTATAAGACGAATGAGAAAGGAAAAGTGTTGAAAATTTATTTCTCCCCGCAAACCTGGAAAATATAAAACTTCAAATAGTAAGACTCATCCGCTGCCCAGAGAATGGGATGATCGGGAGCCTGGGTTCTGAATTCCACCTGACGAAGCCTTTTGTGGACATTTCTTGCCGCCTGATTAATGGTTTCCGTAAACAGGTCATAGGACATAAAATGGGAACAGGAGCAGGTAGCCAAAAATCCACCGTTCTTTACCAGCTTCATGGCTCTTAAGTTGATTTCCCGGTAACCTTTTATTGCATTTTTAACAGAGCTGCGGGATTTGGTAAACGCGGGAGGGTCAAGGATCACCACATCAAATTTCTCTCCTGCCTCTTCCAACGCCGGCAATAATTCAAACACATCTTCGCACCGGAAGGAAACCACATTCTCAAGGCCGTTCAACTTCGCATTCTCCGTTGCCTGATCCACGGCAAGCTGTGAGGCATCCACACCAATCACTTCCCTTGCGCCGGCAATCCCCGCATTGAGTGCAAAGGACCCTGTATGGGTGAAGCAGTCCAGTACTCTCGCACCATTACAAAGCTTCTGGATTGCAAGCCTGTTATATTTCTGGTCAAGGAAAAATCCCGTCTTTTGGCCATCCTTGACATCCACGATATATCTGACACCATTTTCCACGATCTCTACATTGGTATCAAATTCCTCTCCGATAAAGCCTTTGACGCGCTCCATGCCTTCATTCAAACGCACCTTGGCATCGCTTCTCTCATAGACTCCTTTTATTCTGATACCATCTTCGGACAATATTTCTTTTAAAAGATCAATAATCTCAAGCTTGAACCTGTCAATACCAAGTGCCAGCGACTCCACTACCAGCACATCGGAAAATTTATCTATGACAAGTCCCGGAAGGAAATCCGCTTCTCCGAAGATCACCCGGCAGCTCGATATATCCACTGTCCTTTTCCTGTATTCCCAGGCATCTTTTACTCGCTGTCTCAGAAACTCTCTGTCTATTTCCTGCTTACTGTTCCGGGTCAACAACCGTACTTCTATCTTGGAGTTCCGGTTGATAAAGCCCTTGCCCATAGGATATCCGTCAAAATCATGAATCACTACGATATCACCGTTTGTGCAGGAGCCCATGATGCTTTCAATTTCATTGTCAAAAATCCACATACCGCCCGCTTTAATGGTGCGTCCTTCTCCCTTTTTCAGTGTTACAATCGCTTCGTTCATTTCAATCTATTCCTTTCTGAATCATCTATAGTAACTGAAACATGCAAAAACCCGCCAGATACAAAACCGGCTGATGAAGCAGATAAATCCAAAAGGAATATCTGCCGGGAATACTAAAGGGAGCAAAATTCCATTGAAACAGAGAAATATTAAAAAGGTTTCTTTTTAAAAAAATATGGCACAAGTAATATCCGCCTATGAACAAAAACAGCCAGGGAAACAGAGAAAAATAATCTGTTGAGAAGAAATCCGGTGCCGTAAATCCAAGATAAGTTGCTACCATTCCCTGGTACCATTCCCTGGGAAGCTTTATCAGGTTAAAGGCTTCAAAGCCAAGAAATCCACTGTTAATATTCCTTGTCAATGCAAACAATAACAGACTGAAAAAGATCCCCGCTTCGGGAAGAATCTTTTTCAGCAGTTTATTAAGTGGTATCATTAGAAGCATCCCGGAACCGATCAGGGTAAGTACTCCGAAGATAACCCTGCTCTCCGGCATGATAAGACAAGTCACTGTCGTTACAAGCACACTGCCTCCCAGAACGATCAATCCTCTTTTAACAGGCTTCTTCCCAAGAGGCCAGCAAAATCCCGAAAGAAAGATAAATGTCCAGCAAATACTCTGCTGCCAAATATAGGCTGCCGGTCCTCTATACCAGCTCCACTTTAAGCCATAAATGTTCACCAGATCCCACACGCCATGATAGCAGATCATACTGATAAGAGTAATACCTCGAATACTGTCTATCAAAGCATATCGCTGGTTTCCGTTTTCTGTTTGTACTGCTGTCCGGCTCATTGATAAAATAATTTCCCCTCTTCCATTATTTCTATTTTATTATCTTTTGCCTCTAATATCGTAACCGCGCAGTTTTTGTGCACCCCATCTCCCCAGAAATTCTCAATGGATGGATGCTTGATATTTGCCAGAATTGCTTTCAGGGCACAGCCGTGGGTAGAAATCAGGATTGTTTTATCTGCATACTCTTCCTTGTGAATCAGCTCTGTCAGGAACTCCCCTGTTCTTTTTATAATATCTTCAAAGCTTTCCCCTCCGGGCGGTGTACGGTAATTTGCAGTGTCAAAAAAGAAATTTAAGAAGGTCTTATCCGGCACATCAAAGTTTTTCCTTCCACAATGCTTTCCCTCGTATTCTCCAAAGCATATTTCCTGTATTCTCGGTTCTTCAATCCATACTACCTTTCTGTCACCGATCACAATCTGCGCCGTTTCCTTTGCCCTGATTAACGGAGATGTATAGACAACATCAAAAGGAACCTCTTTAAGTCCCTCTGCCGTGATCCTTGCGAGCTCTCTTCCGTATTCATTCAGTTCAATATCGCACTGTCCCTGTATCATTTTATTTTTGTTATAATCGGTTTCTCCGTGTCGCATCAGGTATATTTTCATTTCTACTTCAAGCCTTTCAAAATACTTACTATAAAGAGATGCACTGAAAAAACTCAATGCATCTCTTCTGAAACTACTATATTTCTCTATTAATCTAATGCATAGCTGTTCAGGTATTTCTCCTGCTCAGGAGTCAGAACATCAATTTCCTTGCCAAGGAACGCAAGCTTACGCCTTGCTACATCCATATCCACTTCTCTGGGCACATCGATCAGCTTTTCCGTCAGTTCACTGCCGTGCTCCACCAGATACTTTGCAGAGAGAGCCTGGATCGCAAAGCTCATATCCATGATCTCTGCGGGATGTCCGTCACCTGCTGCCAGATTTACCAGTCTGCCTTCTCCGAGGACGAAAATCCACTGACCTGTGGGAAGCTTATATCCCATGATATTCTTTCTCATTTCTTTGGTTTCCACTGCAATCTCACGAAGCCTTGCCATATCGATCTCACAGTCAAAATGACCTGCATTACAAAGGATGGCACCATCCTTGAGTACAGCAAAATCCTCCTCATCAATGACTTTATCACATCCTGTAACCGTGACAAAGAAGTCACCTACCTTCGCAGCCTCATGCATAGGCATTACATCAAAACCATCCATCACTGCCTCAATCGCCTTGATAGGATCAATTTCCGTAACGATAACCCTTGCACCAAGCCCTTTTGCTCTCATGGCAGTACCCTTACCGCACCAGCCGTAACCTGCCACAACTACAATCTTGCCTGCCACGATCAGATTGGTGGTTCTGTTGATGCCATCCCACACAGACTGACCGGTCCCGTATCTGTTATCAAATAAATGCTTGCAGTCAGCATTATTTACACGAACCATGGGGAACTTAAGCTCTCCCGCCTTATTCATAGCCTCCAGGCGGATGATGCCTGTGGTAGTCTCTTCGCAGCCTCCGATAATATTAGGGATCAGCTCCGGCATATGGCTGTGTACCATATTTACCAGATCGCCGCCGTCGTCAATAATGATATTGGGACCGGCCTCCAGGGTATGACGGATATGCATATCATATTCCTCAGGCGTACTGTCGTACCATGCATGCACTTCCAGTCCGTCAGCTACAAGAGCTGCAGCCACATCATCCTGGGTAGAAAGAGGGTTGGAGCCGGTTACATACATTTCGGCACCGCCTGCCTTAAGCACCTTGCAAAGATAAGCTGTCTTAGCCTCCAGGTGAACGGAAAGAGCGATTTTTTTGCCTGCAAAAGGCTTTGTCTTAGAAAATTCCTCCTCCAAAGTGCGGAGAAGATCACAGTTGCGCCTCACCCATTCAATCTTACGTGCACCGGATTCGGCTAAATTAATGTCTCTGATTTCACTACTCATTTCATGTCCTCCAATAAGATATTTTCAGCCGAATTTTTATTATAGTGATGGTCGTCTGTCCTATCATCACTTCTATGAAAACTGCAGTGCAGCCATATACTTTAATATTCTTTTTTGTCAAGACCCATACGGGTTATGATCTCATTAACCTTTTTATACACTAATTCCTCATCCATGGTCAATATCTTTCTGTTTTCCATGGTAATTTTACCGTCAATAATGACTGTCTCCACCTCAGAACCGTTTGCGGAATAAGAAAGTCCGGCTATCAGGTTATTTCTGGGAGTCAGGGAAGGCACATTCAGGTTCAGAATTGCCAGATCTGCCTTTTTGCCTGCTTCAATGGACCCGATCTCTTTCTCAAGTCCCAGTGCCTTTGCACCGTTGATGGTAGCGATGCGGAATCCCTCTCTTGCGCTGACACATTGAGGCGTTTTATTTACTCCCTTATGAATCAGGGTTAATAGGCTTAACTCATGGAACATATTAAGACTGTTGTTGGACGCTGCTCCGTCTGTACCGAGGCACACATTGACACCCTTTTCCAGCATCTTGGCAACAGGGGCAAATCCGTTTCCAAGCTTCATGTTGCTTGCAGGATTGGTGACTACACTGACTCCTTTTTCCTTTAGAATATCGATATCATGGTCTGTCACCTGCACGCAGTGAGCTGCAATGGCAGGTACATCGAAAAGCCCGTTCTTCTCTGCCATCTCAATCGGCGTACAACCGTATTTTTCCTGAATCTGCTCTATTTCACTTTCGCTTTCGGAGAGATGCACATGAATACCCATATGATTCTTCTTTGCTTCCTCAGATACGATCCTCATAAAACCATCATCACAGGTATAAGGTGCATGGGGTCCCAGCATAAAGGTCAGTCTGTCACAATCCCTGGCCGCGTCTCTTTCCTCGTAAGCCTGCTTTAGCCTCATCTGACCTGCCTCATCATTGCCGCTGCCTACAAGCCCTCTGCAGATCACTGCTCTCATACCGGATTCCTTCACAGCCCTTGTAGTCATGTGAATATTCATCTGCATATCGTTAAAGCAGGTGGTTCCGCTCTTCATCATTTCGATGATAGCAAGGCAGGCGCCCCAATAAGTATCTTCATCCGTCATCTTCTGCTCGATGGGGTCAATGGTTCCAAACAGCCAGTCCATAAAAGACAGGTCATCTGCCACATTTCGCATAAATGCCATATAGGAATGGGTATGACAATTGACAAGCCCCGGGATCACCAGCTTATCTTTGCCCTCAATCACCTTGTCCGCCTGAAAGCCTGCAGGCTCCTGCCCCACTGCAGCAATCTTGTTACCTTCAATATAAATACTGGTCTCTTTAACCTCGTCTTTTTCCTCCCCCGGAAGTATAGCGAGTATGTTCTTTAATACAATTCCCATAAGGTTCTCCTTTACTTACTGACAACATTTCTGTCTTCGCCCTTTAAAAAGGCTTCGATATTTTTACAGGTTTCTGAAACGCACCTGGTTCTCGCTTCAATGCTTGCCCATGCCATGTGGGGTGTGATAATCAGCCTGTTGCTGTCCTTGATTCTGCTTAGTGGGTTGCTGTCCTTCATAGGCTCCGTACCCGTCACATCAAGACCTGCTCCTAAAATATAGTTTTCGGTCAAAGCGGTGTAAAGATCCTCATCATTCACAACAGGTCCTCTTGCCACATTGAGCAGGATTGCTGTCTTTTTCATTTTCTTAAGGGCATCCAGATTGATCAGGTTTCTGGTGATATCACTTAACGGACAGTGAAGAGACAAGAAATCTGATTCCCTTAATAAAGTGTCAAAATCTACTCTCTCATATTCGTTGCAGCTGCTCTTACCCGTTACGGAATAAAAAATAACACGACATCCGAAGGCTTTCGCAATCTCTGCCACTTTTTTTCCGATATTTCCCATGCCGATGATTCCCCAGGTCTTTCCGGCAAGCTCCGTATAAGGAAGGTCAAAATTGGAAAAGCGGTCCTGCGCCGCATATTCACCGGACTTTACATAATCATCATAGTGGCGGAGCTTTTCCAGAATATAGAGGCACATTGCAAATGTGTGCTGTGCCACGGCATCTGTAGAGTAGTTTACCACGTTGGCTACTCTGATTCCTCTGCTCTTGCAATAGTTAAGGTCCACATTATCATAACCGGTGGCAAATTCACAGATCAGCTTCACGTCCTTTGCATCCTTTAAAGTGCTTTCATTTAAAGGCGCTTTGTTTGCCACAATGATCTGCGCATCCTTTATTCTCTCTGCCACATCCTCTGCGGTAGTATTGCGATAGACAGTGGTTTCTCCATATTCCGAAATGGAATCCACCGAGACATCGGTTCCTACACTGTTTCTCTCCAATATCACAATTTTCATCTGCTTTTACTCCTCATATCTTGTCGTAATGGATAATGTCCTATTTATTGTATACTAAAGTGAAGCTAAAATCTATCCCTGATTCCTATTCTTAACCGAATCTCCACAGGATACTTTCCCCGATATCATGATCCTCTTGATCGGTTCCTTTCCCGGGTTTTCTATCAATGCTGTGATTCTCTCTGCAATGGCTTCCCCCATCTTCTCCGAATCCTGCTTAAGGGTAGTCAGTTCGGGAGATATTGCCTTCGCAAGTGGTATTCCGTCGTATCCTGCAATAGAAATATCCTCCGGAATCGTAAGCTTTCGATCATGGATGGCACCTATTCCACCAAGTGCGGAGAAATCGTTGGGATAAATAATGCAGGTTGGCGGATCAGGAAGGTCAAGAAGCTCTTTTGTCAATTGCCCCGCTTTCCGAAAATCCAGATATCCGCCTTCTCTCACATAAGTATCCGGAACAGAAAGTCCAAGGTGCTTCATCGTCTCATAAAAACTGTCAACGCGCTTTGTCGTGATTTTGGAATTTTCCCCATGAATATAAGCAATCTTGCGGTGTCCTTTTTCATAAATATAGGTGACAAGATCGCGGATTCCCTTTTCATAGTCAAAACAGACGGATGTCTTTTCTTCAAAAATCCTGTCAACCGTCACAACAGGCAGTTCACTCCTGATCAGTTCTATTACTTCCGGATGCCGATAATATGTATATGCCAGAACCACACCATCCACTCCTCTGTATCTGCAATGCTCGAGATAGGTCATGGTGTGACTTCCCACTTCCTTATTGATGAAAATGATTTCATAACCCCGCTTTTCCACCGCAATCTTGAAAGCATTGAGCACCTTCGGAAAAAATTCATCCGTCAGAGCCGTTCCTCCGTCCTCACCGAATAAAACACCTATGCTGTAGCTTCTCTTCGAGCGCAGAGTTCTTGCCGAAGCGTTTGGAAAATATCCCATTTCATCCGCAATCTCACGAATCCTCTTTTTCGTTTCTTCTCCGATATCACTTTTATCATTCAGTGCCTTACTGACAGTAGCCACAGATACCCCACAGCGCTGTGCCAGTTCTTTAATGGAAACCATATTTCTACCTCTTCAATCCGGCTTTTGTGAAAAAATTGTAGCATGTGGTCATTCAGAACGCAATTATTTCATGCTGTGAAACTGCTCGCGTATTTTACGCTGTGAAACCGCTCGCGGAGGGTATGGAAGCCGGATAAGTGCTTGCTGTACCCTCGGAAATAGCTTTCCAGAAACATTTTACGCTGTGAAATCGCTCATGGAGGGTATGGAAGCCGAAAAAGTGCTTGCTGTACCCTCGGAAGCTGCTTTCCAGAAACATTTTACGCTGTAAAACCGCTCGCAGAGGGTATGGGAGCCAGAAAAGTGCTTGCTGTACCCTCGGAAGCTGCTTTCCAGAAACATTTTACGCTGTAAAACCGCTCATGGAGGGTATGGAAGCCGGATAAGTGCTTACTGTACCCTCCATGGAAATTCTTAAGGGTAAATTCACTTCCTCATGCTAACGTTCTCTCTTTCAGACAAACGTTCTCACTTTCTTAAGCAGTAAATACAGCGGCTTTCCGATCACCAGCATCAGCACGAAGTTGCACACGCCATGCCAGACATCCCATGGCAGCCCGCTGATCCAATAAGCTAACGCGTAAGCGGGATCTACAGGGAGATAAACAATTGCAAACAGACTGCCGAAAATAAGCCCAAACAAACCTGATACAACACTCCAGATCAGAAATTCCTCTTTAATGAACTTTTTGAGCAACAGCGTGATCAAAACAAGAAGCGGCCATACATAAAGGTAAGATACCCACCATGTGCCGAACCCCCACTGGATCAGTTCAAACAGATTAAATACCGTGACAATGAGGAATGCTTCTTTGCCAAAAACCAGCGTATATAAAATCGTGAGCAGTGAAACCAGTTCCACGTTGGGCAGAAATTCCAGAGCCACTTTAGACACATAAAGGATAGCACTTAAAAGCGCTATCCTTGTAATCTTGCGAACCGGCATCTTACCACCCCTGTTTTAATGTGAAGTTATAGATGTCTCCATCCTGAAGCGGTATCTCATCGGCACCCGTCATGCTTGGCTCGCCGTTGACGGAAACACACCACCAGTACTGGTTGTCCATATCCTCCTGCATACCGTCAAAGCCTGTGATGTAAATGCCATACTCGGATTCCTGCCACTCACATCCTTCAAAGGTTCTTAAGAATTCTCCGAGGTACTCCGCATCCGACTTACAATCTGTGGTTTCGGAAACGCCGTCCCTGTCGGAAACGATCTCGATCTGGCACTCCTTCCTTCCTGCCTGGGTGGCACGGTAATTCAGTGCGCCCGCCAAAACCGCGGCAATCACAATAATAGCCGCAAATACGGACACAAGGGTAATTTTTTGTTTTTTGGTCATAATATTCTCTCCTTTCTTTCCTACCAAAGAAACAGATTCTTACGTTTATGGCAAGTCTTAGGACTTAGCTTCATCTGACTTATCCGCCTTCTCATGGCACCATGGTTCATTTCCTTCCATGACCTCCACAATGGCTGTTTGCTGCAACCGGGATAACTCATCCGCCTTACCTCAGAGTAAGCTGTCAATGATTCTCACATTGTTCCTTTTTAAACCGATCATAGACCGGTACCATAACCGCCGGCTCACCGCCGTTACCAGATTTTTATTCTATCATAGATTATAAGAATTGCAAGCATCTTTCCCTGTATATTTCCTATTTTCTTTTTTGACTTACTGCAGAATTTACTTGTTTTGTTTCTTTCCGTATCTTAAAATTAGATTAAGAAAAAACACAACTAAGGAAAGGCAAAAAACATGTGGATTGAAGGTAATTACAGAAGAAATCTTATGGACATGCACATCGATGACTGGAATCCCGAATTCCTCTCTAAAATCAATGTGGAAGAGTACGTGGAGGCATTGAAGGATGCCGGAGTGCAGGCTGCCATGGTAAAAGGCAAACCCCACACGGGCCTGTGCTATTATCCAACAAAAATCGGAAGAATGCACCGGGGTCTCAAGGGTTACGACTTTTTGGGCGAAATGATCAAGGCCTGCCACGCAAACAATATCGCCGTCATTGCTTATTTTTCCCAGATCTTTGACAACTGGGCTTACGAGGAACACCCGGCATGGCGTGTGGTGACGGCAGAGGGAAAAAATATGCGCCAGTACCGTCACGGCAGCGATTTTAAAACCGGCAGATACGGAATCGTCTGCCCCAACAATCAGGAATACCGGGCGTATGTGAAAGCGTCCCTGACAGAGATGAATACTCTGTATGATTTCGAGGGTATGTTCCTTGACATGACCTTTTTCCCCGAGGTCTGCTACTGCAGCAGCTGTCGGGAGCGGTATAAAAAGGAGACGGGAAAGGAACTTCCCACAAGGATCGACTGGAAGGATAAGGACTGGCTTTCCTACGTTTATAAAAGAGATGAATGGATGGCAGAATACGCAGCCTTTGCCACCGGCTGTGTCAAGGCGGTAAAGCCCCATGTGACGGTGGAGCATCAGTTCTCCCGAATCACAGGAAGCTGGATCGACGGCAGCTCTGAAATGCTGACGGAAGCGGTGGATTACTGCGGCGGCGACTATTACGGAGGCTTTTTACAGCAGACCTTCATCAATAAATACTATAAAAATGTGTCACCCAATCTGCCCTTTGTCTATCATACCTCAAGGTGTGATCCCGAGCTTGTATATCATACCACCACAAAGACACAGGAAGAGCTGATGCTCCATGTGATCACCGCGCTGGTACATAACGGAGCGTTCCTTCTGGTGGACGCCATCAATCCCGACGGCTCCATTGTGCCGCAAGTTTACCATGGATTGATGAAAAACATCTATGCAAAGACACAGCCCTATGAGAAGTATGTGAACGGAAATCTTTTGCACAATGCATCTATCTGGTTTGCATCCCATGCAAAATACAATCCTTTTGAACAAAATGAAGCGATCATGGATAAGAGCTTCCATCCGGATTACTACATGGACGCACCGGTATCAGCCGCATCTGTTTTACGGGAAAACAACGTGCCCTTCGAGGTCATCGGCACCAAAAATATTGCAGCAGAAACGGCAGATGTTTTGATCCTCTCCCATGTGGCAGCCATCCGTGATGAGGAAATGGATGAAATTGAAAAATTCCTTGAAAAAGGCGGCAACCTCTATATCAGCGGCCCTGTGGGTAATGAAAGACTGCAAAAGCTCATCGGCATTCAGGTCACAGGCCGGACCAGCCACGAATTTACATATATGAGCCCCACAAAGGAGGGCGCAGAAATTCTCACAGGCTTTGACCGGCTGACGCCTCTCACGATTCCCATGGCGCAGATAGCAGCCACCGTTACGGATCCTGAAGGAATTACGGTGCTGGCAACCAGAACACTTCCCTATACCCTGACAGATACGGAGGACTTTGCTGCCATTCATTCCAACCCTCCCGGCGTTTATACGGACGAGCCCTGTCTGATCCTGAAAGACACAGGAAAGAACAGGATTATCTGGTCTGCAGCTCCCATCGAGATGTCAAAGCCCTACATGAGCCGGCAGGTATTTTTGCGCATCATCCGTTCCCTGATAGGGGAGCCTGCATTTACTTCTAACGCCCCAAAATTTGTGGAGGTGTTATCCTGGGAAAAGGACGAAAAACAGTATTTTGCCATCATCAATGAACAGGAGGAATCCCCCGTGGTTCCCATGTACGACATTACCATTGATGTGAAGAAGCCTGAGAAAAAGGCGGTACTTCTGCCGGAAGGAAGTGAACTTTCATGCGAAATCGTGAACGGTAATACCCTGAGAATTCATCTGCCCAAACTGGAGATCTTCCAGATGATAGAGCTTATTTGAAAAAAGGAGGTAACAACTTATGAGATACGGAATTTATTTTGCTTATTGGGAGCAGGAATGGAACGTAGACCAGAAGAAATATATCTCCAAGGTGAAAGACCTTGGCTTTGATGTCCTTGAGATTTCCTGCGCCATGCTGAAGAATATCAGCAGGGAAGAACTGCTTTCCATGAAACAGATGGCAAAGGATGCCGGCATCACTCTGACTGCAGGCTATGGCCCCGGCGCATCGGAAAATCTGGCAAGCAGTGATCCCGCCATCGTGAAAAATGCTATTGCTTTCTACACCGATATCCTACAGAAGCTGGAGCTTCTCGATATCCATACCATCGGCGGCGGCATCTATTCCCACTGGCCGGTGGACTACTCCAAACCCATCGACAAGAAAGGGGACTGGGCGCGAAGTGTGGCCAACGTGAGAACTGTGGGAAAAATTGCCGGAGAGTGCGGTGTGGAGTACTGTCTGGAGGTATTGAACCGCTTCGAAGGCTATCTTTTAAACACCTGTGCGGAGGCAAAGAAGTTTGTGGAAGAGGTGGATGTCCCCGCCGTGAAGATCATGCTGGATACCTTCCATATGAATATCGAAGAAGACGATATGGTGGAAGCCATTCTGCTTGCCGGCGATAAGCTGGGACACTTCCATGTAGGAGAAAACAACAGACGGCTCCCTGGCAAGGGCGGTATGCCCTGGTATCAGATCGGTTCTGCCCTCCGTGCCATCGGCTATAACAAAAACGTGGTGATGGAGCCCTTTGTAAAGAGCGGCGGCGGTGTTGGAAGCGACATCAAGGTATGGCGCGATCTGAGCAAAGGTGCTTCCTCGGAAATGCTGGATGCAGACGCTGCTGCTTCTGTGGCATACCTTAAGAATGTGTTCAGCGGTCCCAATTCAGACTATGCCAGCGTGCTGCGCGGCTAATATTGATGTTTGGATTGTATGAAAGTTGTTTTAAGAAAGAAAAGGAGAAACGTGATGAAAAATTATCCTGCAATCGGCATTCGTCCCATTGTGGACTCCAGACGCATGGGAATCAGGGATGCGCTGGAAGGTAAAGTGCGCGAAATGGCAGAAAGCGCCAAAAAATTGATTGAAGAAAATGTATTTTATGCAGACGGAACACCGGTGAATGTGGTGGTATTTCCGGGCAGTATCGCCGGCGGAGAGGAAGCTGCCAGATGCGCCGCTTACTTTGAAACACAGAACGTGGTGGCAACCTTAAGTGTGACTCCAAGCTGGTGCTATCCTCTGGAAACCATAGACTTAAATCCTCTCACGCTGAAAGCCATCTGGGGCTTTAACGGGACAGAACGTCCCGGCGCCGTTTATCTGGCATCCGCGCTGGCTGCCCACAACCAGATGAAACTACCCTGCTACTCCATTTACGGAAGAGATGTACAGGACATGGAGGAAACAGAAATCCCTGAAGATGTGCGGGAAAAAATCCTGCGTTTTGCCAGATGTGCCGCAGTCGTGGGACAGATGAAAAACAAGTCCTATGTGGGTATCGGTGCTGTTTCCATGGGTATCATGGGTTCTTTTCTCGATCCCCTGTTTTATATTCAGTATCTCGGCATGCGTCCGGAGTGGGTGGATATGACAGAGATCTTAAGAAGAATGGATCTTGGTATCTATGATAAAGAAAAGTTTGAGGAGGCCCTCGCCTGGGTTAAGAAATACTGCAGGGAAGGACATGATCCCAACCCGGAAAGCCGTGCACACACAAGGCAGCAGAAGGAGGAAGAATGGGAGTTCGTAGTTAAGATGACTCTCATTGTAAAGGATATCATGCAGGGCAATGAAAAGCTGGCCGAAATGGGCTTTTTGGAGGAATCTCTCGGCAGAAATGCCCTTTTTGCAGGCTTCCAGGGACAGCGTATGTGGACAGATTACAGACCAAACGCCGACTTCACCGAGGCGATCCTGAACTCCACCTTCGACTGGGACGGAAAGAGACCGCCATTTGTATTTGCCACAGAAAATGACAACTTAAACGGTCTTTCCATGATATTCGGCAATCTCCTGACCGGAAAAGCCAGCGGTTTTTCCGATGTCAGATGCTACTGGAGCCCGGAAGCGGTAGAGCGTGTCACCGGCTGGAAGCCGGAGGGTTCCGCAAAGGAAGGCTTTATCCATCTGATCAATTCCGGTTCCACCTGTCTGGATGCCACGGGAAAGAGCAGGGATAAGAATGGCAACCCCGCGATGAAGCCCTGGTGGGATATGACGGAAGATGACATCGAAGCCTGCCTGAATGCCACCGACTGGTGCCCCGCAGAGCTCTGTCAGTTCCGTGGCGGCGGCTATTCCTCCCATTTTAAGACAGATGCGGAAATGCCTCTGACTATGGTAAGGGTAAATCTGGTTGAGGGAGTCGGTCCCGTACTTCAGATCGCAGAGGGAAAAAGCATTGTTCTCCCCGAGGAAGTTCATAACAAGCTTGATGAGAGAACGGATCCCACCTGGCCCACCACCTGGTTTGTCCCGAGAACCACAGGCGAAGGAGTCTTCCGCGATGTCTACAGCGTAATGGCTAACTGGGGGGCCAACCACGGCGCCTTCATTCATGGACATGTGGGCGCTGATCTGATCACACTGGCATCCATGCTGAGAATTCCCGTAGCAATGCACAATGTGGAGGAAGAAAAAATCTTCCGTCCCCATGCATGGGGAAGCTTTGGCACGAAGGATACGGAAGCCGCAGACTTTGCCGCCTGCAAGGCCTACGGACCCTTATATGGCTAAGAAATACGGGTTCAACTAAATTTTTTTGTTGACAACAAAAAAATACCGCGTTATTATGAGATTAATTTAATATCACTTTAAACCGTTGAAACGGAGATAAAGGTGATGATGCTCCCACAGAGAGCCCGGCGTGCTGAGAACGGGTGGAAAACAAGTCATCAAATGGACCGCTGAGGGTGCAGGGAAAAGCAGGTTTTCTGTTTGCTTAGTATTCTGCAACGTGGAGGCATACGTCAGTTGCCGGGGATATGTTGGTATCCTGTTAAGCGTACAGCACAGCTGTAAATCAAGGTGGCACCGCGGATCGATTATCATTCGTCCTTGACAGAAATCAAATTCTGTCAAGGACTTTTTTTCGTCAGCAGAAGGTCAAAAGATGCTGCAACATAAAGGAGGCAATATGATAAAACCCAGTATCGACACACTAAAAGAACTGAAAGCTCAAAAGAGGTATTTACGGAGGTGCCATCGGCTACATTGATTTCACCGGAAATCTGGACACCTGCATTGCCATCCGCATTGCCTACAAGAAAAACGGCAAGGTGTTCATCAGAAGCGGAGCCGGCATCGTGGCAGACTCTGTTCCCGAGAAAGAGTATCAGGAATGTTTAAACAAAGCGGCAGCTGTTGTGAACGCATTAAAAGCAGCCGGGGAGGTGACGGAATGATTTTATTGATTGATAATTATGACAGTTTTTCTTACAACCTGTTTCAGCTCATAGGCTCCATCAACCCCGACATACAGGTGATCAGAAATGACGCCGCTACCCCTTCGGAGATTGCCGCCATGAAACCGGAATCCATCATCATCTCCCCCGGCCCCGGAAGACCGGAGGACGCAGGTATCTGTATTGATGTGGTAAAAGAGCTCGGGGAACATTTTCCCATTCTCGGTGTCTGTCTCGGCCACCAGTCCATCTGCAAGGCCTACGGCGCCACCGTTTCTTATGCCAAAGAGCTGATGCACGGCAAGCAGTCTCTCACAATGCTTGATCCTGACTGTCCCATTTTTGCGGGCTGCCCCGAAACGGCTCCTGTTGCCAGATATCACTCACTGGCAGTGCTTGAGGAAACACTTCCCGTGTGCCTACAGGTAACGGCAAGAACGAATGACGGCGAGATCATGGCGGTGCAGCACACTGTAAACCCCGTTTACGGACTGCAATTCCACCCGGAATCCATTCTCACCCCGGACGGAAAGATCATGTTACAAAATTTTCTTAAGATTAAAAAATAAAAAGCCCGAAAACTCTCTATTAAAATATAGAAACTCAAAATAAAGAATCAAAGAAAGGATATGAGAAAAATGATCAAGGAAGCAATTGTTAAAATCGTTGACAAACAGGACTTAACTTATGACGAAGCATACGCTGTCATGAATGAAATCATGAGCGGAGAGACTTCTCCTACACAGAACGCCGCTTTTCTGGCTGCTTTATCCACAAAGAGCACCACAGCAGAAACCATTGATGAAATTGCCGGATGTGCCGCTGCCATGCGATCCCACGCATTAAAGGTAGAACACGACGGAGAGGTACTGGAAATCGTGGGAACCGGCGGTGACGGTGCTCACAGCTTTAACATTTCCACCACCTCCGCCATGGTCATTGCCGCAGGTGGTGTCAAGGTAGCCAAACACGGAAACCGTGCCGCATCCTCCAAGAGCGGCGCTGCAGACTGTCTGGAAGCCCTTGGTATCAACATCAATCTGGAGCCCGAAAAATGTACTGACCTCCTTCAAACCATCGGCATCTGTTTCCTGTTTGCACAGAAATATCACACTTCCATGAAATATGTAGGGGCTATCCGCAAGGAACTGGGCATCCGTACTGTTTTCAACATCTTAGGACCTCTTACCAATCCCGCTTCCCCTTCCATGATGCTCCTTGGCGTTTATAACAAAGCACTGGTGGAGCCCCTTGCAAGAGTCCTTTACAACCTGAGTGTAAAGAGAGCCATGGTGGTTTACGGCATGGATAAGATGGATGAAATTTCCGCAAGCTCCGAGACCTTTGTCTGTGAGCTGAACAATGGTGACTACAAATCCTATACCATTAAACCGGAGGATTTCGGTTTTACCTCCTGTGCAAAGGAGGATCTGGTGGGCGGAACACCGGAAGAAAATGCACAGATCACCCTTGCCGTTTTAAAAGGTGAAAAAGGTCCCAAGAGAACTGCGGTTCTTTTAAATGCCGGTGCCGCTCTTTATATTGGCGGTAAGGCTGACAGCCTTGCAGACGGTGTGAAGCTGGCAGCAGAACTGATCGATAGTGGCAAAGCACTTGCCAAGCTGGAGGAGTTTAAAACGGAAAGCAACAAGTAATCAACGTAGAAAGGCGTACAAAACCTATGGCAACCATTCTTGATACTATTGCTGCATATGCGGCAGAAAGAGTGGCGGCTGCCAAAGCGCAGGTGCCACTTGAAGAAATTAAGAAACAAGCACTCTCCATGGACTGCAACACCGGCTTTCCTTTTGAGAAAGCACTCCGCCAGAGAGACATCAGTTTTATCTGCGAATGCAAGAAGGCATCCCCCTCCAAAGGACTGATTACAGAGGATTTCCCCTATCTTGCCATCGCAAAGGATTATGAGGCTGCAGGAGCATCCTGTATTTCCGTACTGACAGAGCCCAAGTGGTTTCTCGGCGGTGACAATTATCTGAAAGAAATCACAGAGGCTGTTTCCATCCCCTGTATCCGCAAGGATTTCACTGTGGATGAGTATATGATCTACGAAGCAAAGCTTCTCGGGGCAAGCGCCGTGCTCCTTATCTGTTCCCTGCTATCGGAAGAAACCATCAGAAATTATATTGAAATCTGCGATCTGCTTGGTTTATCTGCTCTTGTGGAAGCCCACGACGAGGAGGAGATTGCTTCTGCTATCCGTGCAGGCGCCCGCATCATCGGTGTGAACAACAGAAATCTCAAGGATTTTACCGTGGACGTTCACAATTCGGAGCGACTGCGCAGACTGGTGCCGGAATCCGTGCTTTTTGTGGCGGAGAGCGGTATCCGTACTTCAGCAGACATTGATGTACTCCGTCATGCCAACGTCAATGCAGTGCTGATCGGCGAGACACTGATGAGGGCACCTGACAAAAAGGCCATGCTGGATGCGCTGCGAGGGATTTGACAATCACATGTCGGAAAGGATATTCTATGACAAAAGTAAAGATCTGCGGATTAAAGTCAGAAGATGATATTTCCTATGCAAATGAACTAAAGCCGGACTATATCGGATTTGTCTTTTTGCAGGGCAGAAAGCGGTATGTTTCCCCTTCCCATGCCGCACATCTAAGGGAACTGCTTGACCCTTCCATTCCGGCTGTCGGGGTTTTTGTCAACGAACCTCTGGAGCATGTCATTTCGTTGGCAGAAAGCGGAACCATCCAGATAATCCAGCTTCACGGACAAGAGGATGAAACCTATCTTAGAGAACTGCGAAAGAATTGTGGCATGCCTGTGATCAAAGCCTTTATCATCAGAACAAAGGAAGATATGGAAAAAGCGCTTCTCTACCCTTCCGATTATCTTTTGCTGGACAACGGACTCGGCACGGGGGAAGCCTTTGACTGGTCTCTGATTGAAAAGATAAACAGACCCTTTTTCCTGGCCGGCGGCTTACATCCAGAAAATGCCGCTTCCGCCATAGAACTGGCACACCCCTATGCACTGGATGTGAGTTCCGGGGTGGAGACCGATGGAAACAAAGATTACGAAAAGATGAAAGCATTTATTCATACAGTAAGAACAACCGCTAATTAAGGAGGAAATTTATGTCACAGTCAAAAGGACGCTTCGGAGTTCACGGCGGTCAGTACATTCCCGAAACACTGATGAACGCCGTTATCGAACTTGAAGAAGCTTACAACCATTATAAGGATGATCCCGAATTTAACAGGGAGCTCACTTCTCTGTTTAATGAATATGCGGGACGTCCAAGCCGCCTGTATTACGCAGAAAAAATGACAAAAGATCTTGGCGGTGCCAAAATTTATTTAAAACGTGAAGATTTAAACCACACCGGTTCCCACAAGATCAACAATGTGTTAGGTCAGGCACTCCTTGCCAAAAAGATGGGCAAAACAAGGCTGATCGCAGAGACAGGCGCCGGTCAGCACGGCGTGGCTACCGCCACTGCAGCCGCATTGCTTGGCATGGAATGTGTGGTCTTTATGGGCGAGGAAGATACGAAAAGACAGGCACTCAACGTTTACAGAATGAAGCTTTTAGGTTCAGACGTTGTTCCCGTAAAGACCGGAACCGCAACCTTAAAGGATGCTGTTTCGGAAGCCATGAGAGAATGGACAAGCAGAATTGATGATACCCACTACTGCCTTGGTTCGGTTATGGGACCTCATCCCTTCCCCACTATCGTCAGAGATTTTCAGTCTGTGATCTCCCGTGAGATCAAGCAGCAGATTCTGGAAAAGGAAGGACGTCTCCCCGATGTGGTCATGGCCTGTGTGGGCGGCGGCAGCAACGCTATGGGTACCTTCTATCATTTCATCGAGGATAAAGATGTGAAACTGATCGGATGTGAGGCAGCGGGCAGGGGCATTGACACCTTTGAAACCGCAGCTACCATCAACACCGGACGACTCGGCATTTTCCACGGTATGAAGTCCTACTTCTGTCAGGACAAATACGGTCAGATTGCTCCCGTGTACTCCATCTCTGCAGGGCTTGACTATCCCGGCATCGGTCCGGAGCACGCAT
The DNA here is from genome assembly GCA_945917985.1 of uncultured Clostridium sp. Lineage (GTDB taxonomy): Bacteria > Bacillota > Clostridia > Lachnospirales > Lachnospiraceae > Suilimivivens. Next base: position 51,184 of record CAMEIH010000016.1, read on the forward strand.
GGCTTCACGATACCGGCAGAGCCGAATATGTTCCCGTTACCGATGAAGAGGCGGTAAACGCCTTTGAATATCTCTCCCGCACGGAGGGCATTATTCCTGCTATTGAGAGTGCCCATGCAGTGGCACACGCCATGAAGATCGCACCCACTCTTTCAAAGGATAACATCATGGTCATCACTATTTCCGGTCGCGGCGATAAGGACTGTGCAGCCATCGCACGCTACAGAGGGGAGGATATCAATGAGTAAGATTCGAGAAGCCTTTGCAAAGGGCAAGGCATTTATTCCATTTATCACCTGTGGGGATCCCGATCTTGACACCACTAAGGCAATTGTGCGCAGTATGGTGGCAAACGGCGCCGACCTGATCGAGCTTGGCATCCCCTTTTCCGATCCCACCGCAGAGGGCCCTGTAATCCAGGGTGCCAACTTGAGGGCACTATCCGGCGGTGTCACCACCGACCAGATCTTTGATATGGTACGGGAGCTTCGAAAAGATCTCACTGTTCCTATGGTCTTTATGACCTATGCCAATGTGGTATTTTCCTATGACGCGGAAAAGTTCATCGGCACTTGCGCCGAGATTGGTATTGACGGACTGATCCTCCCGGATCTTCCCTTTGAAGAAAAAGGAGAATTTGACGACACCTGTAAGAAATACGGCGTGGATCTGATCTCCCTGATCGCTCCCACCTCCGCAAACCGAGTAGCCATGATCGCCAAAGAGGCGCAAGGCTTCATCTACATCGTATCCAGCCTCGGTGTCACCGGTGTGAGAAGTGAGATCAACACCGACATCGCTTCCCTGGTGAAACTGGTGCGGGAAAATTCCTCTGTTCCTTGTGCAGTGGGCTTTGGTATCTCCACCCCGGAGCAGGCTGCCAAAATGGCAGGCATATCAGACGGTGCTATCGTGGGTTCCGCCATCATCAAGCTGGTGGCCAAGTACGGCAAGGATGCCGCAGAGCCTGTGGGAGAATATGTAAAGAGCATGAAGGATGCGCTGAGATAAGAGCAAACGCCGACTCGCTTTGCGTGTCAGCTTATTGGACAAAAAAGGCTGTCATACCGGCAACTGCTCCTTGGTATGACAGCCTTCTCTGTCAATTATATTATCTATTTACAGTCTCTTTAAGAGTTCTTCTCTCTGTGCCTCATAGCCGGGCTTTCCGAGAAGTGCAAACATGTTCTTCTTGTAGCT
>CAMEIH010000017.1 GCA_945917985.1 uncultured Clostridium sp.
TTCAATATGGAATTTACTTTTACAAGTGGAATTTACTTTTTCACTCAACCATTTTGTATTATGTTCCTCATTCCATACCACATAAAATTTTTGCGATTTCCTCCGGCTTAGCATCCGCCGGTATTTCATGACTTCCTGCCCTTAATTTTCTGTCATAACCGTTGCTGTAAAGGTAGGTGTCAAAATCGGAGGCTGAAGTAACCAGTCCTTTCTGTTCCAGCTTCTGGCACACCGTATAGGAACCGTCTCCCGATTTAATTTCAATGATCACTGTGTCTGCAGCTTCCACAGGTTCCTTTGTAGCTGTGGCTTTCGGTGTCTCCTCCGGCTCTTCTGCAGCTGTGATCTTCGGTGTCTGTGTCGCATCCGGTTCTTCTGCAACTGTTTCTTCCGGTGTCTGTGTCGCAGTCGGTTCTTCGGAAGTTTCCGGTGATTCCGATGGAACCTCTGTAGGTACTTCTGTTTCTTCAGTCTCTTCCGGTATTTCTACATTCTCCTCCTGTGCCATCTCTGCAAGGGAACCGCTCTGCTCCACCATGCCAAGCTCTGCAGCGCGCTCCCGAATTTCCCTGTCACTCAAGGTCTCCTTCCTGCTTCCGGATGATGCACCCATAATCACTGCGGTGACTATGATACCGATTCCAAGCCCCCTCAGATAATATTTTAACTTCATTGTCTTACTCCGTGTTCTCTTCTCTAGATTCCCTCAAACAGGTCAATTACCAGCTTCACTTCACCGATTCCAAGGCCCAGCTCCTTGGCAATTGCCATATTGGATTTTCCTGCCTTGTGCAGTTCCAGAATTCTCTCGTTGCTGTTTCTGCCACCTGTCTTTCCGGGAGCTGCCATACTCAAGTCAATCTTCGATGCTTTTTCCGTCTTCTCAGAATCAACAGCTTCCGCTTTTAAAGCCGGATCTTCTGCTTTCACTTTTCTGGCAGTTTTCTTCTTGGGCTTTTCCGGTTCTTTTTCCGGCTCCGACTCCGCCTCTATAGATGTACCATTCACTTCCACTCTGGGCGCCTGCATGGGAATAAATTCCTTTTCCGGTGCAGGCATCTGTTCCTGTACTGTTTCCTGTACTGTTTCTTGTACCTGTATTCTTTCCTGTTCTCTTCCGGCACTGATCTGCTCTTTGATCTCCACTGCCTGCTCTTTTGCTTCCCTTGCCGTCACTTCCGCATCTTTCACTGTCTGCTTCACTTCGCTGGCAGTCTTAACAGCTTCACTGACAGTACTTTTCAGGTTTTCATGTTTATCGTTCAGCATATCATACAGGAAAACCGCTTCTTTATGATTCTTATTGATCTGCTCAAGCACGGTATCGGAATACTCATTAACCGCCATGATCTTCTCATTGGTCAGTCGCTCCATAGACCTCTCTGTTTTTTCCATGGAATAAGTAATCGTTTCATCCACTATATCGCTGATCTGAGTTTTGGCTTCCTCCACCTCTCTGCCAATGATTTCCTTAATTTCTTCTTCATCTGCCTTGCTGATTCCATCTTTTTCCTTCTTATCTCCCGAGGGAAGAAAGAAGCTGACAGTAAACACGATACCGCCAAAAATCAGCAGGATTAATTCCGTTATGTTCATCTTTCTTTTTAACCTTTGCCTGTCATCTATATTTTAATGTCAAAACCGCCATATCCTTTAAGGGTAACCTTGCCATCGTCCTTTTTCTCATCCTTCTTACGTCTTCTCCCGCCGTCTCCCTGGTAGGTTCCGTTGCCCTGTTCCTTGGCGTCAAAGCGCTTCCCCTCATTTTCAGCACGGTCACCCTGCTGTACCTGATGCGCTCTTACCTCCGTCTTCTGATTCACCTGTCTCTGATAATTGGACTGATCTACCATGCCCTTATTATCTTCCTGATGTTTGATTGTGGTAAAATCCTGAGCTCTCGATATCTGTCCCTGAAGCTCTACGCGGCTTATTGTCATAGTTTACTCCTTTTTGGCTCTATAAAGCAGTCATTCTTACATCTCCACGCTCTTTTGTGAATTTACAGTAGTTCATGCTTGTTTTCACTACCATGGAAACATCCGAAATACAGATTTTGGTTCCCGCATAAACCTCACCGGTAACCTCCACCCTTGCCGCATTACTTTCCGCCATCAGCTGCTGAAGATTATTATATTCCTCAGTATCTTTTTCAATGGCTTCCTTCAGCTGATTTTCCTTCTGCAGCATTTCCTGAAGACTCTTTATCTGTTCGGGTTTCAATTTCACTCCCTGTGCAAGCTTCTGGGTCAGTGCTGAAAGAACCGGGTGGATCTGCGCCACCATTTTACTGTTATCCACAATCTGTTTCTGCAGCTGTGAAGCCCTAAGCTTAAGTCCGGGATCGATTCCCACCTCGACTATGGTATCCGCACCCATGGAAGAACCAAGGGTTCTCACTTCAATCAGATTAGCAGCTGAAACTTTTCCGCCTGTGATAAATCCTTTTTTACCAGTTACACTGATACTTGTTCCTGCAGCCACATCACTGTGAAGAATAGCTTCCGCAGATACATATCCCCCTGCTGTTACCTTTGCATTCTCAATAAATTTGGAGATAATGTTTCCTCCCGCTTTCAGAACACCGCGGGCCATTCCGTTCATACCTCTTTCAATGATAATATTACCGTCAGCCTCAAGGTAGGCGCCTTCCACCACGCCACTGACTTCTATATTTCCTTTTGCCTTAACGGAAAAATTGGTACAGACGTTTCCGTTTACCTTTACGCTTCCTTCATATTCAATATTGCCCGTGGAGATGTCTACGTTTTCCAATTCCAAAACATTTGAGACAAACACTTTTCCTTCCACCAGCATTACATGACCGTCTACATCCGCTGTCAGTGTTTTTCTGTCTTCGGAAAGTATAATGTTACGGCCGAATCTCAAAGTGGTACGTTTCACATCCCGCGGCCTGATTTTTTCTCCGTAAACCGACAGTCCCATTTCTCCCGGATCTTCCGGAAAAAGTCTTGCGAGAACATCTCCCTTACTGCAGTGACAGATTGTATTTAAATGGAAGAAATCCACACTTCCATCCTCATTTAAGGTCGGTCTCGCTTTCAAGTCTGTCTGAAAATAATATTCTATTCTAGCATCCGTCCCCTGTCTGGGAGGCTGTCCCTTTGCCACTATCATATCGGTACAATACTGGGGATCTTCAAAAAATTTCTGAATCTGTTCCGTCTGAATTCCATAAACAATTTTTCTAAAGGCCAGATCCTTTAAAAATTCCTGAGCGCTCATTTTTTCTCCATTTAAGGAAGGCGGATAGAATCTTGCCGCTACCAGCATTCTGTCCTGAGCGATCATCAATTTGTAAGTCTCCCTTACTTCAGGAGCCGCATCCCTGTTCAAAGGGACAACATACTCATCCTTTCCCGAAGATACAGCCTCTATCATTCCTTTGTTCAGGACAGCTGTATCAAACATAATTCCGCAGGAATTCAGATATTCCATCACTTCTTTTATGGTAACCTGTGCTCCTCCGTCCTTCGGTGCCACAAATTTCAATGCTGTTCCTGACGGACTGCAAATTAACTGAAAAAAACCATTTTTCATAAGTTCTCCCCCGCTGCGGAAATTATGCAGAAAAGATCCCCATATAATTTCCCATCTTAGATTTCATTTTTTGTAACGCACGTGTATGTAATTGAGAAACCCTGGATTCGGAAACCTCAAGCACATTGCTGATTTCTTTTAATGTCAGATCCTCATAATAATAAAGAAGAATCACTTTCTTTTCCTTTTCTGTCAAAAGCTCAAGAGCCTGTCCCAACGCTTCCTTGAGCTCTCTCTTTTCAATCACTTCCTCCGGTCCGTCAAACCGATGCTGTGAGTTTTGAACAGACGGTACCTCGCTTCCGGTCTCCATAAACTCATCTAAAGATACCACGCCGGTAATCTTCATCTGAGATTGCCATGAGAGATACTCATCATCAGTGATGCCAAGGCTCTTTGCGATTTCTTCATCTGTTGCAGCCCTTCCCTTTGAGGCCTCAATTTCCTTCATGGCTGCATCAATTTTTTTCTGTTTCTGTCTTATCGTTCTCGGGATCCAGTCCATTTTTCTGATCTGGTCAAGGATTGCTCCTCTGATTCTGAGACTGGCATAAGTTTCGAACTTGACTGATTTCATATTATCATATTTATCTATGGCATCGATCAGACCGAATACTCCATATCCCACCAGATCATCATATTCAACATTGTATCCCAAATACATACTGAGTCTGCCCGCCACCAGTTTTACAAGGGGTGCATACTCAAGTATGATTTTTTCTCTGATTTCGGGCGATTTATTTTTTGCGTAATCGTCCCATAGCCTTGTTCTGCCCGCTTCGTCCATTCATACCCTCCAATATGACTGCCATACCGCCATATCATGAATTACTCTTTCATGAGTTTTCTTCTTTTGCCGGACTTTCCTCTTCCGGATTTACTCCTGTTTTTTCTATGACTTCTCCCTCATTTTCCGCTTCCATTCTCTCTTTTTCTATAATCTGATCCATAAAAGAAAGTACTTTCTTCTGAATCAATGACCCCAATAAATAAAAAAAGAGCATAACACAGAGCAGGATGGCAAGAAGCTCTGTGGTATCATAATTTCCCCTGAACATCACAATTGCTGCAACAGCTGCAGCTAAAAGCATCAAAAAGGGCGCAAATAATTTACTTTTTTTCATATTACCTTCTCCGGCTGTCCTATGGAACGGATCACATAATCACCCGTCTTCGGATAAAAAATCACCGTTCTTCCATATGTTTTGCCTGTATCTTCGGCGAGCAAAGGAATATGCATTTCACTCAGCTTCTCTTTGCTTGCCATCGCATTTCTTTCTCCCACACGAATGGTATCGCTTTTACTGCTCGAGGCAAACATCTGAGCTCCGCCCGCTATTTTTGCCTCAAGCCGATTCCTGTTTCCGCCTTTTTTAATGATTGCATCCACCAGATCTTCTATTCCTGTATCAGCGAATTTTGGCCGGTTTGAATTATTTCTGATTTCTGTGCTGCTTGGCAGCATAATATGTACAAGACCCCCGATCCCAGTGCCGGGATCTCTGATTGCGATACCGATGCAGGAGCCAAGTCCAAGCGTAGTCACTGCATCATCACCGCTGCAAACTGCCAGATCAGCCATTCCTACTTTAATAACTTCACTCATACCCCCAGAATCTCCTTCATTTCACATAACTCCCAATGATGTCAGAATTTTTTCATAAGATTCCATATCAGGTATCAAAATAAAGTAGCCATCCAGGTCAATATCGTCTGAAAACTTTGTCTGCACCAATAGAATTTTATCTGCAAATAATCCGAACTCCACAGCAGGTACACTTAAGAGTGCCCCTGCCATGTCAATGCCAAGCTGCGGTACAGAAGGATATATCTTAAGTCCCGTCAAAGAAGATAATGCATTCAGATATGCACCGGTAATAATGTTACCTACTTCTTTAATGGCTGAGCACTCCATCTCACCGAATTCATGATTGACAATTTCTTCTTCTGTCACTCCCAGCATTCCGCACATCAGTTTATTGACGAGATGCGCTGCCGAAGCCTTTTTCTGGATGAACATCATGCTGCCTTCCACATCGCCTTCTACCTGAAGATAAATCCCAACCATGATTTCATCTTCTCCGCCGACAATCTCACCCAGCTTTTTAAAATCCAGGAGCTGCACCTGCGGAACTGACATATCTACCTTGCAGTCAATCATCTGTGCCAGCGCTGTGGTGGCATTTCCAGCGCCAATATTTCCAAGTTCCTTTAACACATCATAATATTGATTTGTTAATTCTTCCATACCAAGGTTTTTCATAAAATCTCCTAACTTAAAGCGCGTTTATTTTTCCATTGCCACCATATTCAGATCAAGCAGTGATATCAATTCCCCTTCGTGCTTACCGATTCCGAAAATAAAGTCACTTACACCTTCCTTGCTGTTGTAGGAAACCTTCTCAACAGAATCGGAAGACAGGGTAACAACTTCCCTGACTTCATCCACCATAACACCGATGGTTCCATGCTGCTCCAACTTTAAAATGATGATTCTGGTAGTCTTGGTGATTTCATCCTCCGGAAGTCCCATTTTAAGGCGGATACTCATAACGGGAATGACCTCACCGCGAAGATTGATAACACCTTTCAGATAATTTGCAACTTTAGGTACTCTTGTAATATGCTGCATACGCACGATGTTATCAATATATCTGATGTCGATACCGTACTGTTCTGCACCCAGTTTCGTTACGATATACTGTGCTGTTTCTGCTGTTTCAACTGTATCTGTCAATTTTAACTGCTCCATACTCTCATCCCCCTGTCCTAAATAAGTGCATTGGCATCCAGGATCAATGCTACTTCACCATCACCCAGAATCGTTGCACCGCTGATAATCTTACATTTACTGATATACCTGCCAAGGGACTTGATAACGATTTCCTGCTGTCCCATCAGTTCATCTACCACAAGACCTGCCAGTTTCTCACCTTTTTTCACAATGACCACAATCAGATTGTCTTCCGGAGACTTTAGGCTCTCAATATCAAGCTCTTTGCTGAGCCTTATCAGAGGGATTACACTTCCGCGGAGACTGATCACTTCGCTGTTTCCTACCAGCTTGATCTCACTTGGGCTGATGTCCTCAATGGTCTGGATACTTCCCAGAGAAATTGCATATTTCTCTCCTCCGACAATAACCATCAGAGCCTGGATGATTGCCAATGTCAGAGGCAGTCTGATAATCCAGGTACTTCCTTCTCCCAGCTTTGATTTTACTTCCACTTCACCGCTTAAGGATTCGATCTTGGATTTGACAACGTCAAGTCCCACACCCCTTCCTGACACGTCCGATATCTGTTTTGCAGTGGAGAAGCCGGCGTGGAACAAAAGTCCGATAATATCCTTCTCGGTCATACTCTCGCCCTGTTCCGGTGTAATGACTCCCCGTTCAATCGCTTTTGCCTTAACCGCCTCAGTATCAATTCCGTTACCGTCATCTCTGACTTCAATCACAACATTGTTACCATCCTGATAAGCATCCAGGAATATGGAACCGACTTCCGGCTTTCCTCTCTTCGCACGCACTTCTGCAGATTCCAGTCCATGATCCGCAGAATTACGGAGCAGATGCATCAGAGGATCTCCGATCTCATCCACAACAGTTCTGTCCAGTTCTGTTTCTTCACCGGACATATACAATTCCATCTTTTTATCCAGCTTCTTGGACAACTCCCTGATCATTCTCGGGAACTTGCTCACTACGCTCTCAATGGGAACCATTCTTACCTTCATAACGGATTCATGAAGATTGGTGGTAACACTTTCAAGATATTCGATCTGCTCATTAAAGCCGGCTCCTGTCATTCCTTCCGAACTGGAAGCGGATACCAGAGAGTTTTTGGCGATAATCAGCTCGCTGACAAGATTCATCAGTACATCCAGCTTTTCGATATCCACACGCACAGTTCTGTTGACTACGGGTTTTGCAGCCTTCTTTTCACTCTGCTTTGCAGGAGCATTCGACTGTGATACCGCTGCAGGCTTCGTCTCTTCTTTTTTAACCGGCACATTCTCCTGTCCCTGCTCCTTTACGGGAACGTCCTGTACTTCAAAGACATCACCTGTCACGGATTCTATCTCGGAAACATTTTGTGCCGCCTGAATAATCTGTTCAAGAGGATTGTCAGATACCACGATCAGGCTGAATTCCAGATCAAACTTCTCATCCTCAATATCCTGTGCGGACGGATTACAAACAATAATTTCGGCTTTTTCCTCAACTGCCTTGTACACAAGGAATGCCCTTGCTGCCTTTAAGATACAGCTTTCCTGAACTCTTACATCCAGTCCGTATACCTGTTTTCCCTGTTCTCTTGCCACCGCAAACACATGCTTTTCAGGATCTCCGATGGTAATATCCATCCAATGACGCCCTGCATCTTCAGAGGCTTCCGCTTTTTTCTCCTCCGGCTTTTCTTTCTCCGAAGCTTCTTCCTTCTGTCCTTTATTATCATTTAAGAAAGCATTCAGCTGATCGATCAGCGGCTTGTTGTCGTTTGTTCCTTCGTCACTGGTTTCCTGAATATTATTTGTGTATTCCTCGAGTGCATCCAGACACTGAAAAAGAATATCGATCAGATTGGAGTTGGCCTTGATACTGCCGTTCCTGATCTCTGAAAACACATTTTCCATATCATGGGTCAGGGTCTGCATACGCTTATATCCCATGGTTCCCGCCATTCCTTTTAAAGAATGAGCGGCACGGAAAATTTCATTGATGGTGTCCGAATCTTCCGGCGACTGTTCCAGATTTAAAATCTGTGTATTCAGATTTTCCAAATGCTCCCTTGTTTCATCAAGGAAAATTCCAAGATACTGATTTACATCCATGCTAAATTACCCCCACGTTCTTAATAATTTCGTTTGCAATTTGTGTTAACGGTATTTCCTTATCGGCAAGTCCTGCCATGCTCACACTCCTCGGCATGCCATATACAATACATGTCTCCTCGTCCTGAGCGATCACCGTCACTTTTTTCGCTTTCTTCAGATTACTGATGCCTTCTGTTCCATCCGCTCCCATACCGGTGAGAACCACACATATGACCTCATCATAGATACTGTCCTTCAGAGATTCATACATATAATTGGCACAGGGTCTTACGCCTTCCCGCGGTGGTTCATCTGTGTAATGAATCGTCTGTTTTCCTGACATTTTTCGAATGTTCATATGCCTTCCGCCTTTGGAAAGATAAACATGCCCTTTTAAAAGCACATCGCCTTCCGCCGCTTCTTTTACAGAAATCTCACTAAGTGAATCCAATCTTCCTGCCAGTGCTTCCGTAAAACCTGCAGGCATATGCTGCACAATGAGCACCGGTGCATTTAGATTGGCGGGAAGCTTTGGTATCAGATTCTGTAATGCCTTGGGTCCGCCGGTGGAACTGGCAATCGCCACAATCTTGTCGCCGGCAGAACCTTCTCCTGCTCTCATGATTCTCATACTTTTCACTTTTCCTGTTCATGGTTTACTTGAATCTACTTATTAGTATATCACAGCAACCGCTTCTCATGGGTGCAAAGTAATCACTATAACCCTTTTTCCCGCTTTCTGTTTCTTCTTTCTTCCTCAAAAATAAATTTGATAATCTCTTCTCTGTCCAATGTATCGATGTTAATATATTTTGCACGATGTTCAAACAATCCCGGCTTCTCATCCAGTTCCCTGACAGATATAATCTGGGAGATCAATGTATATTCCTTATCCTTGCCTTCTATCACGAGATGATATTTACAACAGATCAGGCTCTCCGGCTCGTATGCATAATCCCCCACAAATCGGATACCGCCTCCGCTGATATCCACTATGATACTTCTCTTCAGAGGAAGCCCCGGAACCAGATATTTTGATTTCTGCTCAAGTGCCTTTATCTCTTCTTTTTCCAGAACACGGGCATTCATTTCCAGCGCACAGCTCAAACGATAATACTCTCTTCTCTGAAATTTTCGCAGGTTGCTGGAAAGCTCAAACAGGAGAATGTACTTGTTATCTGTTTTGTATCTGTCCACCACTTTTGCAAAACACTGATAAAGACCTGCGGGCGTATAAAAGTACAGATCATATTCCGCACCTACAGGAAGCAGAATCAATTTGGATTTCTCCATTGGCATATAAAGCTCCAGCTGTTCTTCAGAAACAATGTCATAAACCGTTGTCTGATATACCTTTTTCTGTTCCTCTTCATCAGCAAATTTCACTCTTCCCGCTGATTGTATCTCTACTTTATTTCCCGGTATCACATATTTTGACAGCATAGTCTTTTCCTCCTTAGACGCTGTATTTCTTTCCGTTTACTATATGAGAGAAAAAAGCTGCCATTCCTCTCTTCACCATATTTTTATTCAGTTCTCTGTTCATCAGTTTGGCTGCAATCGCCTCATAGGCAAGTGCCGATTTTGCCGTTGGTGCCTGAATGGATACCGGCATCTGCTGCATCACAGCCTTGCTGAGCTGACTATCCTGAGGGACTGCCCCAAGATAGGTGATGGGAAGCTTCAGATACCTTGCAACTACGGCATTCAGTTTGTTAAACAAAGCCTGTCCTTCATTCTGACTGTCTACTTTATTGGCAATCACCTTGACCTGAGACGCCTTCTCGGAAAATCTCGGATGACGCTTCAGCGCTTTCAACAGAGAATAAGAGTCAGTAATGGAAGTGGGCTCCGGTGTGGTCACAACCAGGATTTCTCCGCTCGCCACAAGAAATTCCAGAACAGCATCCGAAATTCCGGCTCCCGTATCCACAATCACAATATCCGCAATGGCATCCAGCTCCGCCAGACTCTGAATGATATAGGTGAGATATTCCCTGCTCAAATTGGACAATCCCGCAATTCCGGAACCACCCGATATAAAGCCTACCTCCATAGGTCCCCAGGTAATAATCTCCTTGATATTTTTACCCTGATAAATCAAATCACAGAAATTATGCTTTGGAACCGTTCCAAACATAATCTCAATATTGGCAAGACCGAAATCCGCATCCAGAATGATCACTCTCTGCCCCATTTTTCGAAACTGTATGGCCAGATTGATGGCGGTATTTGATTTTCCGACGCCGCCTTTTCCGCTGGTGACGGTGATCACTCTTGCCACCGGTCTCGGAATGCTGTTTGCCTTAATAATATTTCTTAACTGTTCTGCCTGATCCATATTTTCCCTCGCTTATTTTTGCTCCGTCAAATATTAGTTTTTTCTGCCACCCAAAAGCTGCTTTACGGTCTTTTGGGGATTAAAGTTTTCAATATCATCAGGTACATTCTGTCCGCAGGTCACATAGGATAAATCTGCACCTGTGTACAGTTTAATATTCAAAAGATTTCCAAGAGTATCTGTTTCATCCAGCTTGGTAAAAATCAGCTTATAATCCGTCATTGCCGAATAGGCATCCACAATACTGATCAGATCACTGTATTTCGTAGTGGCACTGAGCACAAGAAACACTTCCTTCTCAGCCAGCCCGTCCGCAGAATGTACAAAATCTTTCATGGTTTCCTTCTGTGCCTCATTGTGATGGGAATGACCTGCCGTATCCACCAGCACGTAATCATAATCTTTGAAATCTACAAGGGCCTGTCCCACTTCCTCCGTGGTATAAATAACTCTGAATGGCACTTCCAGGATATTTGCGTAAGTACGCAGCTGTTCCGCCGCTGCAATCCGGTAAGTGTCAGCAGTAAGGAGCGCTACCTTTTTCCCCTCATCCACACTGAATTTGGAGGCGATCTTCGCTATGGTAGTGGTTTTCCCCACACCTGTAGGCCCGACAAAAAAGAGGATCTTGGGTCCCTTCTGGGCAGGGGTGATCTCACTTGGCTTTCCGAATTTCAGGATCATCTTCTGATAAACATTAGCCAGGGCATAATCAAAAGGCATGCCCGGTTTATTCATTTTTTCCATCTCATCAATGATCTGATTGGCATACTTTTCATTCACTTCATTTTCCAGCATCGTATTATAAAGAAGCTTCATGAACCGTTCCAGTTCTCCCTCTTCTTTATTCTCTGCGGGCTCTTTCTCTCTCTCCTTCTCCTCCTCAGGCTTTTGAAGCTGCTGTTCCAAGAGGATATGAAGATTGTCCAGCTTTTCTTCAATCGCACTGTTCTCGGCTCTGACCGCCTCCTCAGAAGCAATGGCATCCACCAGGGAGCGTTTCACTTCCTGCTTCGGCTCCTCCTTTTTCACCGGAGCCGGAATGCGCTGCTCGCTCTCTTCCTCCAAAGCCACTGTGACCTCTGTAAGCTGAGGCTTTAAAAAGCTGAAAAGACCTTTCCGCTTTACACTCCGCACATTCATGATCACCACATTATTGCCGAGTTCTTTTTTGGCAGTTTCCACTGCCTCGTTTTCCGATTTTCCCTGAAATTTCTTGATTATCATGCTGTCACCATTCCTACAGACTGTAATTCAACATTGTTTTCTATCTCATTGTACGATACGACAATTAAGTCCTTAAAATAATCCTCTGTAAGCCGCTTAAAGTACATTCTCACAATCGGAGAAGTAATAATGATAGGGTTTTTACCCAGATTTTCCAGCTTCGCAATCTCTGTTTCCACTGATTTCATAATGGCCTTTGTCTTCTCCGGATCCAGTGTCAGATAAGCACCGTTCTCCGTCTGCTTTACACTGGCCATAATTTCCTGCTCAAGCTTCAGGTCCAGTGTCACCACACTTGTAGTCTCATTTGTCGGGAAAAATTTATTGGAAATGGCACGTTTTAAGCTCTGCCTTACATATTCCGTCAAAATATCCGTATCCCTTGTTGAGGAAGCGTAATCTGCCAGTGTTTCAAAAATCGTCAGAAGATCTCTGATGGAGATGCCCTCCTTAAGCAGATTTTGCAGTACCTTCTGTATCTCCCCGAGAGAAAGGAGCTTGGGAGTCAGCTCCTCCACCAGCGAAGGATTGGACTCTTTCAAGTTATTTACAAGGTTCTGTACATCCTGCCTTGTGAGCAGTTCGGCGATATGCTGTCTGATAATTTCCGTCAAATGGGTTGCAATGATGGAAGGAGGATCCACCACGGTATATCCAAGACTCTCCGCTCTCTCCCTCTGTCCTTCCGTAATCCAGATGGCCGGCAGATGAAAGGATGGCTCAAATGTGGGAATACCCGTGATCTCCTCTTCCACGTATCCGGGATTCATTGCCATATAGTGATCAAAAAGGATTTCTCCCTCACTGACCTGTATTCCTTTTATTTTAATGATATACTGGTTGGGATTCAGCTGTATATTGTCCCTGAGTCTGATGATCGGCACAACCGTACCGAGTTCCAGTGCAATCTGGCGCCTGATCATAACCACACGGTCAAGAAGGTCACCGCCCTGGTTCACATCGGCAAGAGGAATAATACCGTAACCGAATTCCAGCTCGATAGGATCCACCTGAAGCAGGCTGTTCACATTTTCCGGCTGCCTGATCTCCTCTGCGGCAGCCTCCTCCTCATCCACTTCACTCTCAATCTGTGCCGTCTCAATTTCCCCTGCAATCACTCTTCCACAGACGATCATTAAAAGCCCCAGTGTCAGAAAGATCAATGTCGGGAAAGGAGTCAGAATACCAAGTGACGCAATAATAATACCAACAATATAAAGAGCTTTTGGCACTCCAAAAATCTGCCTGATCAGCACAGCGCCAAAATCCGCATCCTTGGAACCCTTTGTCACAAGAATACCGGTAGACAACGAGATCAAAAGAGAGGGGATCTGGCTTACCAGACCATCACCTATGGTTAATATCGCATAAGTATTCAATGCTGTGGAAAAATCAAGTCCACGCCTTAAGACTCCCATGGCGATACCGCCCACAATGTTTACGGCTGTAATGATCAGACCGGCAGTAGCATCTCCCTTTACATACTTTACGGCACCATCCATGGAGCCGAAGAAGCTTGCCTCCTCCTGAATCTTATCTCTTCGTCTTTTGGCCTCTGCATCATTGATGGCTCCTGTATTCAAATCGGCATCGATGGCCATCTGCTTTCCGGGCATGGCATCCAGTGTAAATCTTGCCGTTACTTCTGCCACTCTCTCGGAACCTTTGTTGATGATCATAAACTGCACAAGAATCAGAATGATAAATACAATGGCACCTACGATCAGATCGCCTCCACCCACATAATTACCAAAGGTCTGCACCACATCACCCGGATCTCCCGTTGTCAGAATCAATCTGGTGGATGAGATGTTCAGGGCAATTCTGAAAATGGTAGTGAACAAAAGGATGGTGGGATAGAAGGACATATCCAGCACCTCTTTCGCAAACATGGAAGTAAAAAGAATCGTAAATCCAAGTGCGATATTACACGCCAGAAGAATGTCAAGAAGCCAGCTGGGGATGGGGATGATCATCATGGCAAATGCTGCCACCAGATATGCTGCGACTGCCATATCCTGTTTCTTCATCGATCCATCTCCTTTCTGTCTTTATCTTCAGACTCTGCCTTTTAAATGATAAACGAAAGCAAGGACTTCTGCTACCGCCTGATACAATTCCGGAGGCACCAGACCTCCGATATCCACATTGGCATAAAGCATTCTCGCCAATGGTTTATTTTCAACGATTTCTACGTTATTTTCTCTTGCTATTTCCTTAATTTTCTGTGCCAGATAATCCTCGCCCTTGGCAAGAACATAAGGGGCATCATACTTGTCAGGATCATATTTAATGGCCACCGCATAATGAGTAGGGTTTGTGATGACTACGTCCGCTTCCGGAAGCTGCTGCATCATTCGTCTTCTGGACGCCTCCTGCATACGCTGCCGTTGTTTTCCTTTGATCTGGGGATCTCCTTCCTGATTCTTGTACTCATCCTTCACTTCCTGCTTGGTCATTTTCATATCTTCCTTAAACTTATGCTTCTGATAAGCAAAATCAAGAAATGCTATGATCATATAAACCGCTGAAATACGGATTCCCAGATCTGTCACAGTCTCTCCGATCAGACCGATAGCCTGATTTAAGCCGATATCATATAACAAAAATATTTCACCTATCCTGTCTTTCAAAAAAGAATAGGCCACATAAACTACAATTCCAATCTTGGCAATGGATTTCAAAAGCTCCATCAGGGAATTGGCGGAAAAAATTCTTTTAAATCCCGAGATGGGATTCAGCTTATTGAATTTAGGCTGCAACGGTTTTCCGGTAGGCTTCCACTTCACCTGCACGACATCACACACAATTGCCACGATCACACCGACTACAAGGACAGGCGCGATTACAAGCAGCATCCGCAGCATCATGCTTTTGATCAGAGTGGTAATGGCCGCCACGGGAATTTTCCCACCGTACATCTGTATCACATCCGGAATCTGTGTGTAAACCCCTGAAAAGCACTGGGTCAGACTGATTCCCATGCTTCCCACATAAACCTTCATCAGAAGAAACAATGCGAGAAGACCGAATGCGTTGGCAATTTCCTTGCTTTTGGCAACCTGTCCTTCTTTTCTGGCATCCTCAAGCTTTTTGGCTGTAGGGTCCTCGGTCTTTTCACCCCCGGGACCTTCCTTTGCAAAAAACTGCAGATTATACTCTAAAATCATAGTTTCCTTCCATTCTATGTACTGCTCATCACTTTTACAAAGCTGACCACCATGTGCTTCATCTGGTCATAGATAAAGCCTGCAGCATCCGGGAGCATGGCCGTTGTTACAAACAACACGCAAAGTCCCACCATCACCTTCATCTGGATACCCACCGCAAACATATTCAGCTGCGGAGAAACCTTGGCCAAAATACCAAGAACTGCATTCAGAATCAGCATCACTGCAAAAATAGGAAGACAGATTCGAAACCCTATGACGATATAATTCGACATAAATTCTATCAGTGACTGAAGAAGTGATTCACTGTTTATGACAGCTCCGTTTACCGGAATCAGAATAAAGGTTTCGGAAAGTGCCTTGAGAAGATACCTGTGCATGCCCGAGATTGTAAGCAGCAAAAGTACCATATAATTATAATAAACTCCTGTAATGGTCGTCTGCTGTTTTGTGGCAGGATCAAAAAGGCTCACCATGGAAAGCCCCATTTCCATATCCGCAATCTGTCCTGCAAAAGCTACAATCGCCGTACACAAATTAGCACCAAAACCAATCAGCAGTCCCGTCACCGCTTCCTTCATCACAATAACGGAATAACCGATCAGTGTATCATAAACAATTTCCGGTCTCGGTGCTGCCTGATACATCAAAAGGGAAATAAAAAAGCTAAGTCCTATTCTCACGTTCCTGGGCGTATTGCTCATACTGAAGAAAGGCGCCACATAAACAAAACAGGTAATCCGCACAAAGATCAATAAAAAATATTCCAGATCCGCATAAGTAAATGTGTAATCTATCATAGCCGCTACCTGGTATACAGACTAAAGTTAGACCATAGTCTGTTCATAAACTCCGTTATCTGTGTCAGCACCCAGTTTCCCAGCAGGATCAGGGTAAGAAACACGGCAATGATCTTTGGCACAAAGGTAAGTGTCTGCTCCTGAATGGATGTCACTGTCTGAAAAATACTGACTATCAGACCAACGATCAGAGACACCAGAAGAATCGGTGCCGATACCTTAATAATAAGAAACAATGCATCACTGGCAATGGCCGTCACGTCACTAACTGTCATTTGTTATTCATTCCTTCCTTCTCAAGAAAGTGCCTGCCCTCATACGAATTCTCAGTGAAACGTTCTGATCAGTTCCACAATGATCAGATTCCAGCCGTCTGCAAGTACAAATAAAAGTATCTTGAAGGGCATGGAAATGGTTGTGGGCGGAAGCATCATCATACCCATGCTCATCAGGGCGGATGCCACCACCATATCTATCACAATAAATGGAATATAAATCAAAAAGCCTATAATAAATGCCTGCCTGAGCTCTCCCACCATAAAGCTGGGAATCAGGACAGTCAGGGGGATATCATCAAGGGCACCGCTCTCCCACTCTTCACCGGCGATGTCCATAAAGACCATCACGTCCTCCTTCTGGGTCTGCTTGTACATAAACTCACGAAGGGGCTGGACGCCTCTCTCAAAAAACTCCTGCTGATCGATCTCTCCCTGTTCCATAGGAACAATGGCTTCCTCATAAATCTGCGTCATATAGGGGCGCATTACAAAAAAGGTCAAAAACAAAGCTAACCCAATCAGCACCTGATTTGGCGGAGCTGTTTGGGTATTTAATGCTGCCCTTGTAAAATGCAGCACGATTATGATCCTGGTAAACGAGGTAAGCATGATTAGCAGCGTGGGTGCCAGCGCGATCAGTGTCAATGTGATCAGAATGCGCAGCGTACCGTTTATCTGCCCATTACCGTTATCATAGGTTACCGTAACCGTATTTGCTATATTCAATTCTGCAAGATCATCCGCATCCTGCGCAGACCCCGGCTCCGTAATATTGGTTCTCTCATCCGTGGTCCCTGTCAGATTCGAATCCACTTCTGTTGCCGATGCATTCATGCCGGGCATGATACACAATATGCCCGCCATGATCAGCAGGCATATTATCTTACTTATTCTCTTTACGGCAAATTTCTTCTTTGTGCTGCCCAATTTTCAGTCATCCTCTTTTGCATTCTGTTTCTTCAGTTTTTCAAGAATACTTTTAAAATCCGGATTTTGCGTATTATGTTCTTTCAGCGTCGTCACTTCATCCTCTGTCAGTTCCGTCAGCATATGTATTTCATCTTTTCCAACCGCAATGACAAGGTATTTTTTACCTGCCCGCACAATCTGCAGGAATTTGTTCCCTGTAATACGCATGGTTTCCACAACCTCAAGATTGCCGGAAAGGGCTCTGCCCTTCTGATAATTGGCAATCCATCTGGTGGTGACCCAGGTAATTCCCAGAACAAATACAAACAGTATCAAAACGGTAAGAAACTGAAGGTAACTGTCAATTCGACCCGTACCCGTCAGCAGCATATCAGCCTACAACCTTCTTAACCGCTTCCAAAACACGATCGGGCTGGAAAGGTTTTACAATAAAATCCTTTGCACCTGCCTGAATGGATTCAATTACCATAGCCTGCTGGCCCATAGCTGAACACATGATAACTTTAGCATTAGGATCTGCTGCCTTAATGTTCTTCAGAGCCTGAATACCATCAACCTCAGGCATCGTGATATCCATGAGTACCAGATCGGGTTTTACCTCATTGTACTTCTCCAATGCTTTTGCACCATTTTCTGCTTCTCCTGCAACATTATATCCGTTCTTGGTAAGAATGTCCTTGATCATCATACGCATAAATGCTGCATCATCCACAACTAAAATATTTTTTGCCATCTCTCTTCTCCTATACTTTTACTTTATGATTTCTGTTACACGAACGCCGAAACTTTCTTCAATCACAACTACTTCGCCCTTGGCAACAAACTTTCCGTTTACCAGAACATCTATCGGTTCACCGGCTATCTTATCCAGTTCAATGATCGTACCCGGTGCGAAATCAAGAATTTCCGCAATGGATTTTTTGGTCCTGCCAAGCTCCACAGTAACCTCAAGAGGCACATCCATGATCAAACCGATATTTTCCTGTCCGGCTACCACATTTCCTGTTCCTGAAAAACTCTGGAACTGTGCCGGCTGTATATTCATATTCTGCATATCCGGTTGCGGCATTCCATAGCCCGGCTGCATTCCCGGCTGTGGCATTCCGTAACCCGGCTGCATTCCCATCTGTGGCATTCCATAACCCGGCTGCATTCCCATCTGTGGCATTCCGTATCCCGGCTGCATTCCCATCTGACTGTTCATCTGGGACATATCCGGCTGAGGTGCAGATTCCACAACAGGCGGAATATAGGGTTCCGGTTCTTTCTCCTGCACCGGTTCCGGTTCGGGTTCAGGCGCTTGTGAGGAGATAAAAGTCTCATACAGGCTCTTTGCGAACTCGATCGGATATAGCTGCATGATTGTGCTGTCCACCAGATCATCAATCTGCATTCGGAACGAAATCTTTACAAAAGTTCCTGAAAGGAAATCTGCGATATCGCTTCCCTGCCTGAACTCCTGCAGATCAACAAGACTGGCTTCCGGAGGACTGATATCGATCATCTTTCCAAGCATGGTTGACATGGAGGTTGCTGCCGATCCCATCATCTGGTTCATAGCCTCGGAAATTGCACTCAAATGCAGTTCTCCAAGCTCTCCCTCCGTGTTGCTTCCGTCGCCCCCCATCATCAGGTCAGTAATCACTTTAACGTCCTGCTCCTTGAGAACCATGATATTGGATCCGTCAAGTCCTGCCGTATATCTGATCTGAATAAAAACACATGGCTTCTGATAATCTTCAATTACCGTATCCCAGTTTGCCAATGTGACAACCGGAGTCGTAATATTCACTTTTCTGTTAACCAGAGAATACAAAGTCGTTGCCGAGGAGCCCATGCTGATATTGGCAATTTCACCTATGGCATCTTTCTCTGTGTCTGTCAGCAGGCTTTCATCTATCACGTCAGAGACACCTGATACAGGCTCCTGCGTATCTGTTGTACCTGCACTGCCTGAATCTCCGGAGAGATCCATGCCGCTGAGTAGTGCATTTATTTCATCCTGCGATAATATTCCATCCATTTCTCACTACTCCCCCTCTCTGATCACACTGGTTATCCGAACCGCATATTTATCCTGACTGGAACCCGGTAACGCAGTAAATTTTCTGATATTTCCAACATATACATCCATTTCCGAGGAAACTCCCGTTCCCAGCCGGATGATATCGCCCGGCTGCAGATTGATAAAATCATTGACCGATACCTGACTTTTGCCAAGCACAGCCTTCACAGGTATGTCAATTCTCCTGATCAATGTCTCAATATGTTCGCCATAATTCTGGCTGTCATTCTTCTGCATGGTAGAAAACCAATACTTGGTATTCAGTTTATCCATCACATCTTCCAAAGTAAAGAAAGGAAGACAAATATTCATGTGCCCTTCCACATCACCGATCTTCACATTCATGGTGACGATAGCGATCATGTCACTGGGCGCAATTACCTGAGCAAACTGTGCATTCGTTTCAATCCGCTCCATCACAGGATTGATATCCACCACATTCTTCCAGGGTTCCCGCATCAACTGCATACAAATGACCATCAGCTTTTCCAGAATCGTCATCTCTATTTCTGAAAAATCCCTGTTCTTTTCAAGCGGGACTCCCGGTCCGCCAAGCATTCTGTCTATCATGGCAAATCCCAGATTCGCCGCCATTTCTATAATAATATTACCATTTAACGGAACAAAGTCCACAATTCCCAAAATCACGGGATTTGACAGAGCATTGGTAAATTCCGAAAAGGTCACTGTCTCAGAACTGCTGACAGTTACCTGTATATTCTTTCTTAAATAGACCGGAAGATTTGTGGAAATCAATCTTCCATAGTGTTCATAGATAATCTCCAGTGTACGCAGATGTTCTTTGGAAAACTTCGCAGGCCGTTTAAAATCATAATCCTTAACCTGCTTTTCTCCGGTTTCCTGCATCTGCTCCACATCCAGTTCACCGGTACTGAGGGCCGCAAGCAGATTATCAATTTCGTTTTGGGACAGTACCTCACCCACAGAAGTTCACCTCCTTCATTTATGTCTGATTCCAAAACCGTTTACTGTATAAGAATACTGCTGAAGGTTACGTCATAAATAAACTGGGAATCAAACATGGCCTGAACTCTCTGAAGGATTTCTTCCTCAATCGCATGTGAATTCTCACGTGCCTCATCTGCAGTATGCAGAGATACCGCATCGTTGATCTCACCCTTGATCAGACTCTCTCTGGTAGACAAGTCCCCGTAGGTCTTGTAATCCTTATCTTTGGAATTCATGGAAAGAGTGACGGAAAGCATCGCATAATGCTCTTTCTCATCATTTTCCCCTTTCTTTAAAGGAACTGTCAGATCCGTAATATCATAAGTGACTACATCTGCCATGGAAACGGTCACTTCCTGCTTTTCTTCCTCCGTTTGCCCGCCAAGATCAAGATTGATGGCTGCGGCAATATCTGTCACCAATGCTGCTGTCTTTCTGTTGGTTCCCGAAACACTGAGCAGCGTAATGGACGAAAGTACAATATTTACGACCAGCAGTGCAAGAATTACAATCGAAATCAAATTTTTTTTCATTTTCTGTTTCCTTCTCTTAAATCTTAATATGAACTCAGCGAATTGTAAATCCGAATCTCAACTCTTCTGTTCTTTGCTCTTCCCTCAGCCGTGGAGTTATCTGCAATCGGTACATATTCACCCATTCCGGAATGCTTGATATTGACCGGATTCAGGGTCGTATTTTCAACCAGATAATAAAATACGGAAAGAGCACGTCCCGCACTCAGTTCGTCATTGTTGGAGTACTTTTCTCCCGACATGGGAACATTGTCCGTATGGCCTTCTATCTCGATCGTACCGTTGCTGTATTTCTGCAGAATAATTCCCACCTGATTTAAGATAGGGAGCGCCTCATCCTTCAGCTGAACGCTTCCTGAATCAAACAAAATGGCGCCGTTTAAGGTGAGCTGTACATACTGAGCCGTAAATTCGATATCAATCTCTTTGTCAAGATTTTTTTCTTCAAGCGCTTCTTCCACCTTCTCGGCAAGCTCCTCAGACTCCTTAAGCTTTGCCTCCTCAAGTATTTCTTCTGCTGACTTAAGATCCTCCGGAATGGTCTCTCCTTCCGCATCACGCCCGGTGCTGTTTATGTAATCATCCAGTTCGTTTAACTGACTGACACCGTTGCTGATTAGAATGCCGTCCCCAATTGCCGTAGCTCCCGCTGAGAAAATACTGAACGTCTGATTAAAAGAAGCTGCCAGAAGTTCAAATTTCTGGGCATCCATGGTCGACATGGAAAACAGCATAACAAAGAAGCAAAGCAAAAGATTCATCAGATCGGCGAAGGTAGCCTGCCAGGCCGGGGCCCCCTTGGGCGGTTCATCCGGCTTACGTTTAGCCATTCTCCTCACCTCCATCACTATCACCCTGTGTAATTCTTTCACCGGGTGAAAGGAACGACTTCAGCTTCTCTTCTATTACTCTCGGGTTTTCTCCTGCCTGGATAGACAAAAGACCCTCAATCATAATTTCCTTCATCATCATTTCAGCGGCATTGTTTGACTTTAATTTGCCCGCCACGGGTGCGCAGATCCAGTTGGCGAGGAGGGAACCGTACAAGGTAGTGATCAGCGCAACTGCCATACTGGGACCCAGACTGGAAGGATCTGACATTTCATACAACATGTTAACCAGACCAATCAGGGTACCGATCATACCCCAGGCAGGACCCATGGAACCAAGATCTTCCCAAAACGCAATTTTACTCTTGTGTCTGTCCTCCAGGCTGACCAGCTCTGTCTCCATAATTCCTCTGACAAGATCAGGATCCGTACCGTCAACGATCAGAAGGATTCCTTTTTTCATGAAATCATCGTCCAGATCTCCCGCTGCCTCTTCCAAAGAAAGGAGGCCTTCCTTACGGGCTATATTTGACAGATCAATGATTTTCTGGATCATGGACCGTGCATCCCATACAGGTGCTTTAAAAACTAGGGTAAAGCTCTTAAGACCGCCAATGTAATCCTTCATGGTCTTAGAGGCCATAACCGAAAAGAAAGCACCGCCGAAGGTAATAATTGCCGATGCAAGATCGACATAACGACCTATATTTTCAATTCCGGCATTCGTAAGAATACCGTAAAAGCACATGGCAAAGCATAGTACCAAGCCAAGAATCGACGCTAAATCCACAATTTACACCCATTTTTGCGTTAATTCGCAAAAATATCCTTTCTATACAATTTTACAAGATTTTTCACTTCTTGTCTACTTTCTTTTACAATTATTTTTCTGCCCGTGGTAAAGGTGATAACTGTGTCCGGGGTTTCCTCCACAAGCTCCATCAAATCGGGATTTATTAGTACTTTTGACCCATTTATCTTTGTCACTTCTATCATAAAATACCCTCCTTATCCAAAATCTGGCACAGCAGGAATAAAACACCTAAAGGGAACCGGATAAACCGGTTCCCTTTCCCCGCCTATTTATAAGCAATGTTATTATCTCTTCAGATTCGTCAATTCCTCAAGAAGCGTATCGGAAACAGTGATGATACGGCTGTTTGCCTGGAAGCCTCTCTGGGTTGTGATCATTTCCGTAAACTCAGCGGAAAGATCCACATTACTCATTTCCAGAACGCCTGTATTCATATAACCGCCGCCTGCAGTGATATCGGTTCCGATCCCGTCAAAATCGCCGGAGTTCTGGGTTGCGGAATACAGATTATCACCTTCCTTGGCAAGTCCCGACGCATTGGCAAAGGTTGCCACCGCAATCTGTCCCATCAGTCTTGACTGTCCGTTATCGTAGGTTGCGTAGATCATACCATCCTTCTGGATATCGATACCGCTCATCTCGCCCACCTTACGTCCTGCCTTATTTCCATCAGAATCTCCGCGGATAGGAGCGATGGTAGAAGAACCGTTGTTGTTGACGTTGGATGTAGCAGAGAAATCAATGGTGATATTGGAGAAATTGTCACTAAGTCCTGAAAGATCCAAAACAATACTGGACTTTTCGGTATAACTGCCGTCCGCTGCAGGAGCCGCAGCACCAACATTGACAAAGGAACCGTTTTTTGTACTGAAATTCAAAAGTGCTGTTCTATCCGCTGTACCACCGGTAAATGCACCGTTTGCATCCACTACCAGTTTTGCCTTGTCTGCATTTAAAACTGATTTTCCGTTGGAATCAAGAATATCATCCAGCTGGACATAAAACTGTCCGTTATCCGCTGTAGAATCCGCATCATGAACACTGAGCTTCGCAGTATACTTATATCCCAAATTATCATAAAATTCCAGATTCATGATCTTACCCGAGGAATTGTTTACATTGGTATCATTCTTGTCAAGAATACCTGTGATTCTCGCTGCGGTGGTAGCCTCCGGAGGGTAGGTCATATTCTCTTCTGTCATAATACGGAGAGCAGAAACCGTATCCTGCTTGATGGCACTTGGGTTGTTAGGGTCCACCTGCCAGCCCATCACATTGTATCCGGTGCTTGTCATGGCAAGGTTGCCGGCACCATCCACATAGAAAGAGCCGTCTCTTGTAAAGAATTTATCCATGCCGTTGCTGACAATGAAGAATGCATCTCCCGTGATCATGATATCAAAGGGATCGTTGGTTGTCTGGGATGCACCCTGGGTAGTGATGGCGGTCTTGATTGCGCTTGTCTTGGAGCCAAGACCGATCTGTCTCGCATTCACACCACCCACACCTGTGGTGGTGTTGGCTCCTGATGCAGACTGAGTTGTCTGATACATCAGATCACTGAATGTCATAGACTGTGATTTATATGCTGTGGTGTTTACGTTTGCAATGTTGTTACCAATAACGTCCATTCTGGTCTGGTGTGTCTTTAAACCTGCTACACCAGAGTATAATGATCTCATCATAATGAAATGACCTCCTTAATGTTCTTCGCCGCCTGTTCCTTCTGTCGTTCGGGAACAATAGCCTCCGTAAGGTCCGGCTATGCAATTACGGCTCCGTCAATATTTGTAAATACATTTTCTGCTGTGTCCTGCTGATTCATGGCTGTCACCACCGTGTGATTGGGAATATTCACAATGAACGCCAATCCGTCAACAAGTACCAGCGATTCTCTGATTCCTTTCTGCTGTGCTCTCGCAGTTCCTTCATTCAGTCTGTCCATCTGGCCCTTCGTCAGTTCAATATTCCGATCTTCCAGCCTTCCCTTCGCATGCTTGGAAAATTTCACTTCGCCGGCATCACTTTTCTGATTCAGGATTTCCTGAAAAGATAATCCTTCTTCCGTTCTGTTCTGTACCGGTGCTTTGTTTTGACCAAGGTACTGATCCTGAAGCTGTTCAATGGAAAGGAATCCTCCATTTTGCACTTTCATATGCTGCTCCTCCCTGAGTCTTTGCTTCTATGCATCCTGCTTAAGCTTCTGTCTCTGCACCTTCTTCTGCGGCTGCCTCTTCTGCGTCCTCTGTCTCTTCTACAGCTTCGCTTTTCTCTGCTTCTTCTGTGTTGTCTGTCTCTTCTGCCTTATTATTTTCCTCTGCCTCCGCTTCCAGCTGTGCGATCCTTGCTACATACTGCTGAAGCTTTTCCACATCTGCTTTAGAGATGAATGACTGCTGATAAGCTGTCATACTGTTATAACCCTGCTGAAGGATGGAAACAGCCTCCTTATCTGACAGCGTAAGTTCTTCAAAGAGGGGAAGTTCCTCCATTGCTCCCGCAAAGGTAATTGCCAGATCGTAAGCATCCTGATAGGTTTCATCCACCACTGCAGTCACATCATCTGCAGAATAAAGAGTTCCGTCGATGGAAACATAAGCTTTGTTGTTCTCATATGTAACATATTCCACCATACCCTGTATCTGCTTTGTTTCCCCGTTGCTGTTTGTGGTCTCCACATTCACCAGCTTTCCTACCATGGAAGAGGCTCTTGACAATTCCATACTGGCTGCCATATTCTGCATCTGCTCTACCTGGGAGAAAGTTGCATACTGTGAAATATATTCCGTATTTGAGGTGGGTTCCAAAGGATCCTGATATTTCATCTGGGCTACCAGAAGCTGTAAGAAAGCATCCTTATCCATACCATTGCTGCTCGAAGTCTTCTGAACAGACGACTGGGATGCCGTTTCCTGTATTTGTCCGTCTTTTACAACTGCTCCTACTGACATTTTTTCTCCTTTCTGCACATTGTGCCTTTCATCTTATGCGGTAAAATCTACCGTTCCTCCGTTTGCTTTCATCATCTGTGCCGATAAAAGTTCTTCGTCACTGGCTTCCTCTTCAAAGCCTTCCTCAAGAGCGTTCAAATTGATTCTCCTTGGGGACTTCTTGTTTCCCTGATAGGAACTTCCGTTTTCTCTTTCCTGTCCCTGCCAGAGATTGCTTTCAAATGCGTGGCTCTCCACTGTCACTTCAACCGCTTCCACCTTAATTCCCTGTTCCTTCATAGAATCCTTGAGAAGAGCGATCTGGCTTTCCACGGCTGCCTTTACCGTTTCATTCTGTACCTGGAACTGTGCCGTTACCTCTCCTCCCTTAGAAACAAGATGAATTTTCAATGTTCCAAGGCTGGCGGGATGTAGCTGCATTTCCAACTGATCCATCTCCGGTTTTAACTGAATCTTCATGTAATCAAGAATCTGATCCATAATCTCCCGACTGCTTCTGAAATCAGATGAAGTTGCTTGTTCAAAAGTGACCTCCGTATTCTGTGGCTGATCCTTTTGTAAGGATGTAAGCAGAGGGTTTTCACTTTCCGGATTCTGTCCGTCCTTTCCCGGCTGTGCATGTTCTTCTTTTCCGGATGAAGAATCTCCTTCCTCCGTCTTCTTTTGATACACTGTTTCTGCCTGGATCGTATTGCCCTTTTCGTCTGTGGTCAATTTTACTGACCGGTTGTCATCTGTGACGGTAATGCTGATTTTTTCCGTTTTCCCATTTTCGGCAGGCATTTCCTCCGGCCGGGCTTCCTTATTCACAGCAGAGACTTCTTCATCGGGTTCTTCTGCCAGTTTAGCAAGCATCTCATCAAGCTTTTCCGGCTCTATGGACAATTCTTCCGAAAGATCCTGTCTGATACCCTCAAGGCTCTGAAGGAGATTTTGCACTTTCCCATACAGACCCTCGTCAGTCAGAAGGGAAAGGTTATCCGTCTCCCCTGAAAGACTCACCACAAGCTTTGTCAGCTGATCAGGGTCAAGAATCGCGCTGATACTAAGTCCAAGTTCCTCCATGGCGTCCAGTATTTCCTCTTCACTGATGTCAAGTGCCTGTGCCACTTCGGAAATGACTTCATTACCCGCATCCGTCACTTCCTGCTGCCTTTGCGTATCCAGTCCGGGTTCCTCAGGCTTTACTTCAGAGTTTTTTTCTTCCCGTTTCAAAGCATCCTTCCGGGGATGTGACTGATTTACCTTTTCCTTTTGAAAGTCATTGCTTTCTCCGGTTTTGACCTTTTCTCCGGACACTCTGCTTTCAGAAAAGGAATCTTTGTCACCGTAAGATGCTTTGCTCATGGCATTTTCAAACTCTCCTGTGCCTGCAGACCTGACTGAAGCTCCCGCCTTCTGGCTTCCGGCAAAATTCAGCAGTGAACCTACATCTTTTACAGGTGCTCCTGTCATTTGCATTCCTCCATTCTATAAGTCACGCGGACTATTTTTCAAGGTACACTTATATATCGTCAAAAAAATGAGATATCTTAAGATTCCGGATCCATAATTTTGGTCAATCTGGAAGCAATTTCAGGATCCATCACTCCCAGTATTTTTCCTCTGTCTTCGGCTTCCATCACGTTAAGGATTCTCGCGGCAAGATCAAGATTATCTGTCATTGCCTCAAAGATTGCTGCAGCTTCCTTTGGTTTCATGGCGGAATATGCCTTGGCATAATCCTTGATTTCATCCGATTCCTCTATCTGCTGAATCACCTGCTTATAAAGATACTCCGCAGTGGCCGGGTCCATTTCCTCGTAATATTTTTTATATTCCTCGATACCGGGTCCTTTTTCGGAGTAAACCACCTCTTCATAAAATTCCGTTTTGATCCTCTGGAATTCCACCTGACTGTCCTCAAAGGTCTTAAGTCTCTCCACTTCCGCCTTCAGCTGCGCCACTTCATCCGTGCTGGTGCTTTCTGCTGACTGGGCGCGCTCCAGTTCAAGCTCCAGCTCCTTTATATAGGCAACGGCATCCTTTAAATTGTCATATCCCCCATAGGATTCACTCGTCTCCTCATCCACGGCTACATCCGTGTTTGCCGGCAGAATCAGATTCAGCACAGGAACATCCTTCAAAATAGGCGTCAACACATTGCTGCCGAAGCCCCCGAAATCGAGCTTAACGATCAGGCAGAGAATGGCCACCCAGATCAGAACAATCACAAACGTGACAGCAAAAACAGAGCCGGAGCTTTGCTCCTCATCCTCCTCAAGTTCAGCTTCCTTGCTCGCGATTTCTTTTGCCCGCTGTTTTGCCAGTTTCTTCTGTTCTTTCTGCTCATTTTTCAGTTTCTTTTTTTCTTCCTTCAGACGTTTCTTTTCAAGCTTGGCGTCTTCCGGGCTTAATTCTTCATCAAGTGGCATAATGTTTTCTCCGTTTTAAAAAATCAGGTCTGGTTTTTCTGACCGTAAGTATAACTTACCAGTTCATCGATTTCCTTTGATTCCTTGGCATTTTCTTCCTTAACAAATTCCTCAAAGGCCTTTTCTTTCAGTTTCTCCTGGGTCTTCTTTTCCTGCATGGCGTTCTGAAGCTTCTGCCTTGCATCCTCAAGCTGGGCCTGTGCCGTGATAACCGCCTTTTTCTGGACCGCGATATATTCCTTCATTCTCTCAATGGCATTTCGATTATCCAGAATATCCCGCACATTCAGGCTGCTCTCCTGCAGCTCTCTTCCCTGCTGCTCGTAAAAAGCTTTTCTTTCCGTAAGGCCTTTCAGTTTTTCTTCCTCTTCATTCAGATGCTGACGTGACCTGGCAAATTCATTTCTTGCCTGAGATTCCATCTTTTCCTTGATATTCAGGATACTCTGCATCCGATATACAAATTTAGCCATATGCTATCCTGCTATTCTTCAAAAATATCCTTCATCATTTCCACAGTTTCATCAAAGGTAAATTTATCATTCACATCCTGTAAAAGGAACTGATTGACTGCCTGTATCTTGCTGATGGCATAATCAATCTCGGGATTGCTGCCCGCCTTATAAGCGCCGATATTGATCAGATCCTCCGCCTCATTGTAGGTTGCCATCACATTTTTCATTTTACCCGCCAGCTGCTTGTGCTCTCTTGTCGCAATCTGGCTCATACATCTTGAAATACTCTGCAGAATATCGATTGCCGGATAATGATTTTTATGTGCAAGCTTTCTTGACAACATAATATGTCCATCCAGAAGCACCGTATAAAGTCCTGTGATAGAACCCTTGTCAGAACACCCTGCCCTCTCTAAAAGCTTTGGCATTTCAGAATACACGCTGGGGGGATATCCTCTCGAAACGGGAGGCTCACCGCTGGCAAGACCGATTTCCCTCTGAGCCATGGAAAAACGGGTCATGGAATCCATCATAAGAAGCACATCTTTTCCCTGATCTCTGAAATATTCCGCAATTGCGGTAGCTGTCTGTGCCGCTTTCTTACGTTCCAACGCCGGTCTGTCGGAGGTTGCCACCACCACCACGGAACGTTTCATACCTTCCGGTCCCAAATCTCTTTCAATAAATTCTCTTACCTCTCTGCCACGCTCTCCGATCAGCGCGATCACGTTGATATCTGCTTTTGTGTTGCGGGCAAACATACCCATAAGAGTAGATTTTCCCACACCGGATCCGGCAAAAATACCTATTCTCTGCCCTTTTCCTACCGTGATCAGTCCATCTACCGCTTTGACTCCAAGGGGAAGGACCTCACTGATGATCTTTCTGCTCATGGGGTCAGGAGGGCTGGCCTCCACATCATACTCTCTGCCGGTAAGCAGCTCCCCTGTATCCGGTCTGCCGAGACCGTTTAGTGTCTTTCCGAGGAGACTGTCATCCACTTTTACCTTAAGCGGAGCACCTGTATTTTCCACACTGCTTCCGGGGCCGATCCCTTCCACCTTTTCATAGGGCATTAAAAGAACCTTTCCCTCCTTAAAGCCAACCACCTCTGAAAGTACCTGTTTACCACTTTCATCTCTGATGCCGGAAGTGATCACGCAGATATCTCCCAGTCTCGCCTGCGGTCCCTTGGACTCAATGGTAAGACCTACCACGTTAACCACTTTCCCTTTCACTTTAAAGAAGCTGTCCGAAAGCACTCTGTTGTATTTTTCAAAATTAACGGTTGTTCCCAAATTACCTACCGTCCTTTATCAGTCTCTCTCATAAGAGAGAAGTTTTAACTTTCTTGAAAGTTCAGAAAGCTGAGTATCAAGGCTGCAGTCATAAATACCGTTCTCCGTCTCTATCAGGCACTGGGATCTGGATAATGTGGCATCCTCCACAAATTCCACAGACACACTGCTGCCGCCTGCTTCCGCCCGGATCCTGTCCTTGCTGGTCATAACACCTTCATAATCCTCTTTGGAAACATGCACCAGAAAGTTTCTCGTATTCTCAATATTCTGCATGGCATTCACGAGAAGATTGGCAACCAGATCGCGGTATCTTGCCAGATCCACTTTAAAAATATGTTCATAGATTCCCGTCAGGGTCTCTATGAACTCAGGTTCCAGTTCCTCTATCTTTTTCTCATATTCATCTTCCAGCTGTTTTTTCTTAGCAAGATACTCATTGATCTGTGCATCGGCTTCCTGTCTGCCGAGTCTTTCGCCCTCCTGATAGCCCTGACTTTTGGCTTCCTCATAGCCTTTCATCTGCATGACACCGATCTGAGATTTGGCATCCTCTATCATGCCGTCCGCCTGCTCTTTCACAGCTGCAAGCTCTGCCCTGGCATTTTCGATTTCCTCAAGCAGTGCATCCCTTTCCGCCTGCAGACTGCCTTTGATCACACCTTCGTCCGAACTGAAAAGTGCATCCACCTTTTCCGCATCCAGTCCATCCTCAAAGCCGTCATCGCCCGTCAGAATTTCCTCCGTATCAGGAATGCTGGCAGCATGGAGTACCGCACTCAGCTTCTGCTCCAAAAGTGCATTGTTATCTATGACCCTCGTATCTTTTTCCTGTACAGTGACCCAGCCGCATTTATACAAATTACTAGACAATGATCTCGTCACCTCCGCCTCTGGAGATAACGATCTCTGCGGAATCTTCCAGTTTTCTGATAATATTGACAATCTTCTGCTGTGCTTCCTCCACATCCTTCATACGGACAGGTCCCATAAATTCCATGTCTTCCTTGATCATGACGGCGAGACGCTTGGACAGATTGTTGAAGATTGCATTCTGTACCTGTTCGTTGGCACCCTTAAGTGCAAGTGCCAGATCATTATTATCCACATCACGAAGGACTCTCTGGATCGCACGGTCATCAAGCAGCAAAATATCCTCGAATACAAACATTTTCTTCCTGATCTCGTCCGCCAGTTCCGGCTCTTCGATCTCCAAAGTTTCCATAATATGCTTTTCTGTTCCGCGGTCTACCGTGTTTAAGATATCTACAACAGCATCCACACCGCCGATAATGGTATAGTCCTGATTTACCAGGGAAGCCAGCTTCGATTCCAGCACCTTCTCCACTTCCTTGATCACGTCCGGGCTTGTCCTGTCCATCAGGGCGATACGCTTTGCCACATCCGATTGTCTCTCCGGCGGCAATGCCGAAATAATAAGTGCAGACTGACTTGGCGGCAGATAAGATAAGATCAGTGCGATGGTCTGCGGATGTTCATCCTGAATAAAGTTAAGAAGCTGGGTGGCATCCGTCTTACGCACGAATTCAAAAGGCTTAACCTGCAAAGATGCAGTAAGCTTTCCAATCACATCCATTGCCTTTTCCGCACCCAGAGACTTTTCCAAAAGCTCCTTGGCATAACCGATACCGCCTTCCGCAATATACTGCTGTGCAAGACAGATTTCATAAAACTCATCGATTACCTCTTCCTTGATCTGAGGTGTTACACTTCTGGTGTTGGCAATTTCCAGCGTTAACTCTTCAATTTCTTCTTCTTTTAAGTGTTTAAAGATATTCGAAGATCTTTCAGGGCCAAGAGCGATCAGCAAAATAGCCGCCTTCTGAATACCTGACATTTTCTCTTCCGCATATCTGGCCATACCTCAATACTTCCTTCCGGTAAATTCTTGTCTAATGCCTTCCCCTTATCAGCCCCAGTCCTCACTGAGCCAGTTGCGCAGGAGGTTTGCTACCGCTTCAGGGTTTTCATCCACAAATTTCTCGATCAGCTTTCTTGTCTCTGATGACTGCTCTGTGCTGATATCTTCAAGCTCTATCTCAGGCTGAGACTGAAGAAGTGTTTCCACCGGCAGTTCTTCCGGCTGCTCCGGGCTCTTCTCCGAACGCATGCTGCGAAGCACCACAAAAGCAAGGAGTGCAAGAATAATGATGATGAGAATGATCTGAATCACATCAGAGGCATCTACATTCAATCCCTCTTTATCAAAAAACACATTTTCCGTGCGGGCCACAAAAGCAATATTTTCCACAGGGAAGCCGGTGGCCTTCGACACCACCTGATACATATCATCATCTACTTCCACTCTGGAACCTTCCGCATTTGCAAGCTTATACTCTTCCCATGTAATCCCGTCAAGAAGTCCCTGTGCCTTGACATCTTCCTCCCGGATCACATTGTACCTGATACCGGTAATGGCAATGGAGGAGTTGCTGTAATCAATTGCCCCCGGAAGATTGCTGGTCTTGGTGATCCGTTCACTTGGCAGATAATTGTTTTCCGTCTCCTCGGTAGAGGTGCTGCTCAACCCGGAGGTATCATACTCGTACTCAATATCCTCTCCGTTGGAATCCGTACCGGGAATACCACCACCTGTATTCGTGGATTCGGAGGTATAGGTTCTGTCAGAGCTCTTGTAGCCCTGCGTATTGCCATCCTCCACATAATACTGGTGGTCAGTCACCTCACTGCTTGAAAAGCTGAGGTCAAGGTTACTTGCCACTTCTATCTTGTCAAATTCATTGGTGCCCAGAAGCACCTGTCTTACCTCGTTCTTAACTGCTGTTTCCCACTGTGTTTTCACACTGAGCTGGGAGCTGGCATTACCGGTGGCGCTGTAGCTGTCACTGCCGGAAAAAAGCATGTTTCCGTCTGTATCCAGAATGACTACATTTTCCTCCGTCTCATTTCCCACAGCCGTAGCCACAGCCTTGGCAAGATAAGCCGCACTCTCCGTGGAAAACTCACCGTCAAGTTCCAAAAGAACCCAGGCTGAGGTATCCTCCTTCGATGCGATCAGCGTCCCGTCGTCTGCCGGAATACTCAGTTCCACCTTGGCCCACTTGATAGCACTGAAGGCGGCAATAAAGTCATCCGCCAATCTTGTTTCCTGATACAGTTCATAGCGCTTCTGTTTGTCTGCCTCTGTTGTGCTGAATCCTCCGCTTGTCACATTGTCGATGGTATAGGCTGCCGACTGAATGTCGTTGGCACCGAGCAAAAGGTTTGCCTCCGACTGCTGTTTCTTATTGATCTCGATACGGTATCCGTCATCGGAAACCCTGTATTGAAGTCCCTGTCCGTCCAAAAGCTCCGTCACCTGCGAAGCTTCCTTGGTAGACTCACACTCAAGCAATAGTATGTACTGCGGTCTTGTGAGCACGGTGGCCAGGATTGCAATGGCAATGACCACTCCTGCTGCTGACGCAATGATAAAGGTCTTCTGTCTGGCAGAGAACTTATTCCACCACTCAAGTATTTTATTTAAAAGTTCTTTTATTCTCTCAGGCATAACTTACTCCCGTTTCTCAGATACGTTATTTTTACCTTAAATCTGAATCTGCATGATTTCCTTGTATGCTTCCAGGAATTTGTCACGCACCGCCACTGTATACTGCAACGCCGTAGACGCTTTCTGCAACGCAATGGTAAGATCATGTGTATTTTCCGACTCGCCCAGAGCCCATTTCAGTTCTTCGTTCTCCGCATCGGACAAATATGCATTGGTTGTATTCAAATTGTCAACAGCCTTGGCAAAAAGGCTCCCGAAATCACCGTTCTCCTGAACTGCAGTGCCGGAGGAGTAGGTTTCAGCTGCGTTTTTGATCACACCCGATGAAATATTGCGCAAAGATGAAATATCCATTTGTTACTTCCTTTCTGATCTCTCTGGGGTTACTGTCCCATCTCAAGTCCCTTTAAAGCAATGGACTTACCTGCATTAAAGGCTGTGGCGTTGGCTTCATAGGAACGACTGGCGTCAATTAAGTTTGTCATTTCCGTCACAATATTGACATTGGGATAGGTAACATAACCATTCTCGTCCGCATCGGGATGGGAAGGATCATAGGCTTTCACCATATCAGTCCAGGTATCCTCGGAGACCTTGCTCACTCTCACGCCCTGTCCCTTGTAGGAATCACTTGCCCTGCTGAATACATGGCTGAAGCTTCCCACCTGTTCTCCTCTCTGTTCGAAAGTAACCACTTTACGTCTGTAGGGTGTTCCGTCTTCCGTTCTCGTAGTATTTGCATTTGCCACGTTCTCTGAAATAATATCCATACGATAGCGCTGGGCTGTCATACCGGATGCGTTAATATCAAAGGATGAAAAAATTCCCATATTCTTTTACCTCCCTATTTCATCACCAGCTTCAGGTTGCTGAATTCCTGATTGACACCGGCCATAATGCCATTATATTTAATCTGATTTTCTGCAAGTTTTGCGGTTTCCGTATCAATGTCAACATTGTTTCCGTCAAGCCGGTAGGAAAATCCCGGGGAGTCCGTGTACACACTGGGATTTAATTCTGTCGTATTGATATCTCCCACTCTGGCATCGATGGATTTATACTTCATGTTTCCAAGTGCCCTTCTTAACTGGGTCTCAAAATCCACATCCTGTCTCTTATAGCCGGGTGTGTCAATATTGGCAATATTATTGGAAAGAACTTCATTTCGCAGTGCTGATGCATCTGCCGCCTTCTGAAGCACATTTACATAATCAAACACATTACTGTTAATCATAGACAGCTCCTTCCCGTGGGCATACTCCACGTATCTTATTTTATTATAGATTATTTATAAAAAAACACAAGTTAAAATAAGTAATTTTATTAAAAAAACCACTTGATATTGTATCTGCAACCAATATCTATACGCAATATATTGATTTTTTGATTTAAAAAAAGGATTTATGAGGCTCTCCCGCCTTTCATAAATCCTTTTATCCACCGCATAATCCGTTATGCTCTGTTTATGTAATGATTATTATTTTCCGATCTATCTCATATTTTCTTTCTTCAGCTTCTCGATCTCGTCAAACACCATATCATTGAGAACCTTGATGTAGGTTCCCTTCATACCCGAGGATCTCGACTCGATCACGCCGGCACTTTCAAATTTGCGAAGCGCATTCACGATCACTGAACGGGTAATTCCAACCCTGTCCGCAATCTTGCTTGCAACCAGAATTCCTTCCATACCGTCCAGTTCCTCAAAAATATGGATAATTGCTTCCATCTCCGAATAGGAAAGTGTTCCGATCGCCGATTTGATCACATTCAGCTTGCGGGTCTCCTCAGCATTCTCTTCATTGACGGCACGAAGCATTTCAAGTCCCACTACCGTTGTTCCGTATTCACAGAGAATGATATCATCAATATCATACTGTTTATCACACTTATAGATAAATAAGGTGCCCAGCCTCTCGCCGGCAATTTCTATGGGAGTAATGATTGCCTGAAACTTCTTCACCAGATCGGCATCAAAACCCAATGTTTCCAGATTTACATTTTCTTTGGTGGAAAGCACTGCCAACAGCCTTTCATTTAACATACTGTCGATAAAGCCACCCACCTGATCCACAATCAGTTCCGTGATGGAATCCACTCCCTTGGCATCACCTACACCGAGTACTTTTCCTTTCTTACTGATCACAAGCACATTGGAGTTTAAAATATCACACAGGACTTTACAAATGTCGTTAAACACTACTTTGCTTGAATTATTGTTGTGAAGTAGTTTTCCTATCTTCCTGGTCTTATCCAGCAACTGCACACTGCTCATGTCCCGGTACCTCCTGCAAAACAGTATAAAAATTCCCTGCAAAAGAAATTACTGAATTTATTTTAGCATATGCTTTTCATAATTTCAATCATTCTGCAGGGAATTTGAGCATAATTTCATATATTTTTTTAATATTTTTATATTATTTTCTCAGACATTTGCTGTTTTCAGACTATTGTTTTTCTATACTGTTTCCTGATTCGCAACAGGCTCATCGCTCTTTTTGGGAACATTGGTAACAAATCCGCAATTTTCATTGGAACATACCAGTTTATTTCCCTTGTAGAGCATCAGGGAACCGCAGCGCTCGCATTTCATGGAAGAAGGTCTCTGCCATACCATAAAATCGCAATCGGGATTGTCAATACAGCCATAGTACTTTCTTCCTTTTTTCGTTTTCTTTAACACAATATCCTTGCCGCACTTGGGACATGCCACCCCAATCTTTTCAAAATAAGGTTTTGTGTTGCGGCATTCCGGGAAGCCGGGACATGCAAGGAACCGTCCGTGAGGTCCGTATTTGATGACCATTTTCCGTCCGCAAACCTCACAGGTCTCATCAGAAACCTCATCCTGGATCTCCACTTCCTGCAGTTCCTTCTCCGCATTCTTTACCGCTTCATCAAGGTCAGGATAGAAATTGGACACTACTGTCTTCCAATTCACGCTTCCCTCTTCCACTCCATCCAGAAGAGCCTCCATATTAGCGGTAAAATTCACATCCACAATGCTGGGGAAAGCATCCTTCATCATATTATTGACCACTTCCCCGAGCTCCGTCACATACAGATTCCTGTTTTCCTTGACCACATATCTCCTTGCGAGAATGGTGGTAATGGTAGGTGCATAGGTACTGGGCCGTCCGATGCCAAGCTCTTCCAGGGCACGAACCAAAGATGCCTCGGTATAATGAGGGGCAGGCTGTGTAAAGTGCTGCTTCGGGTCAAACTTTTCAAGAGTAAGCTTTGCGGAAGCATCAATTCCCTTTACGAGGGTATTGTTTTCTTCCTTCTCCTCCTCATCCGTATAAACGCTCATAAAGCCTTCAAACACCACTCTTGAGGCCGCTACGGTAAAGCGATGGTTTCCGCCGTCAATCTTAACCGATGTCGTTTCATATTTAGCAGGCGCCATACGGCTTGCCGTAAAGCGCTTCCAAATCAGCTGATACAGTCTGAACTGATCTCTGGAAAGGGAATCCTTGAGAAGTGCCGGTGTATTGTTTAAATCAGTCGGTCGGATTGCCTCATGGGCATCCTGGATCTTCTGATTGTTCTTTTTACTCTCTGTATTTTCTGCGGCGAATTCATTGCCGTAATTCTTTTTGATGTATTCCTCCGCCATGGCTTCCGCTTCTTTGGAAACTCTGGTGGAATCCGTACGAAGATAAGTGATCACACCGACAGTGCCGCTTCCCTTAATATCAATTCCTTCATAGAGCTGCTGTGCCAGGCGCATGGTCTTCTGTGTGGAAAAATTAAGTACTTTACTTGCCTCCTGCTGGAGAGTGGAAGTGGTAAACGGCAGGGGTGCTTTCTTGACTCTCTCCCCTTTCTTCACTTCACTCACATGATACTGCGCATGGTCAAGTTCTTTCACTATTCTATTCAGTTCTTCCTGTGAAGAAATTGTCACCTTGCCATCCTTTGTTCCGTAGTATTTAGCGGTCAAGGCTTTCTTTTCCCCCGGGATTTTGAAAGAAGCATCCAGGGTCCAGTATTCTTCCGGAATAAAGTTATTGATCTCATCCTCTCTGTCACAGATAATGCGAAGTGCCACAGACTGCACACGTCCCGCACTCAGGCCTCTCTTAACCTTAGCCCAAAGAAGCGGTGAAATGCGGTATCCAACCATACGATCAAGGACACGTCTTGCCTGCTGGGCATCCACCAGATCCATATTGATCTCTCTGGCGTTCTTTAAGGATTCCTTTACCGCATTCTTGGTGATCTCATTAAATGTGATACGATATACCTTCTTATCTTCCAGCTTAAGCGCCTTATAAAGATGCCAGGATATCGCTTCTCCCTCACGGTCAGGGTCGGTTGCCAGATAAATTTTCTCTGCTTTCTTTACTTCTTTTCTCAAATTTGCGAGGATATCGCCCTTGCCTCTGATGGTGATGTATTTGGGCTCATAATCATGCTCTACATCAATTCCAAGCTGGCTCTTAGGCAGATCACGGACATGCCCGTTGCTTGCCGTAACCTCATAATTCGGACCTAAGAACTTCTTAATCGTTTTTACTTTGGCAGGTGACTCCACAATTACCAGATACTTTGCCATTTTTTCATACCCCTTTATCACGAAAACTAGTAACGTGCTAAACTATACACCTATTTTTATGGGGTTGCAAGTAAAAAATTATTAAGTTACTATAAATTTTTATTTTTAGGGGGGAAATTTAGTGTCATGGTCTTCAAAAATCAACTCAAGGCTCATGTGCACGATGCGCTCCAATGAGCCTCAAAGCTTAAAAGCGTGTTCAGCAAAGGCTTCCACGGTTTTATGAGTCTCATTTACGCCGTGCCCAAAATCGCCGCAAGTTGATTTTTTGAAGAGCATGACAGGGCAGGTTTCCGAAAAATACAAGAAAAACAGGAAGAGGCATCTCTAAGATGATTTCTTCCTGTTTCTTCTTATTATATATGTTATTATTTTAGTACAAGTTAGTTGAGCATGAAAGAGTCACGGAAGATAACAAACACTGATACGGTATCACTCTTTCCCTTTTCATCTGTTGCAGTGATCAGATACTGCATCATCCTCGTGCCATTCCATCCGCCTTCCGCATCAACAAAATCTCCTCTCACATCACAGGTATATTCGGTATCATAAGCGGGACTGTTTTGTGACTGAATCACATCCCCCGAAGCCGCTCTCTTAACCACCAGACTCGACAATGCATTGGGATCCGTCACCTCTTCGGGTGTCCACGATACTTTATAATTTACATAAAAAGCATCTGCATCAATCATCATATACTCATCCAAATAAAAATAATATGAGACAGCTGTATTCTGCATATCAGGAATCTTAGTATAATCTGCATTTGTTACAAGTACCTTTGGAGTACTGGTTTTTTTGCTCGTTCTGTTATGCATAATTCTAAAGATATTAAGCATTTGACCGGGATTTTCAAAAATATAGCCATAGGTATATGGTGCATACCAGGTTCTGCCACTGTTTTCTTCAACATCCTTACCATATATGGAATTGTCATTCATGAAGCTTTCTAAGGCACCATTCAGCACACCGGAATCGTTCCAATCTGCATTCATATATCCGGAACCATTATCTATAAGTTTTCGAACTTGAAAGTATTTAACTTCCCACTGATCATCAAAGGTCTGCTCTAAATCAGTTTTATTATTTATATGAATAATTCCCTGATTATATAAGCCATGATCATTCATATACAAAGACACCTTGCAACCATCTGTCGGCAGAATGGTAGAATAACCATCATTGTTTTCCCAATGCTCTGTATTTTCCATATAGCCATTGATAAAGTTTGCAAACTCTGCCGGATCATCAAATAAATCCACAAAATAATATAATTTGCCAAAATTATCAACTGTTCTTGTACCGGACATATGTCCATATCCCGATTCCCGCAATGCAGGCGCATCCAACATAAGAGCCGTAGTTGGCGTCTTTCCATCTTCATGATAAAGACAATTCTTATAAATTGCCATCAGCACTTCATCCGAAATCACATCTCCATCTGCAAATCTCAATGGATTAGGCATAGGCGGTAAATCCGCTGCAATATGATCATCAATTTTTTCCCAATCACTACTGCTTTGTAATACATAAATACCAACACTCTGTGCGATATAGATCAAATCAGCATTTTCAACTTCCTCAACTGTAAGCGCGGAGGGAGTTCTCTGGATAATTTCTATCCGATATTTTTGG
The DNA here is from genome assembly GCA_945917985.1 of uncultured Clostridium sp. Classification (GTDB taxonomy): domain Bacteria; phylum Bacillota; class Clostridia; order Lachnospirales; family Lachnospiraceae; genus Suilimivivens. The sequence goes on from CAMEIH010000017.1 coordinate 39,183, forward strand.
TCAAAAGCGGCAATATTTTCCTTGTATCGTTCCAAAATTTCCTTACCGGATTTTCCCGCAGCATAATCTGCAGCCGCTAATCCCTGGGTGTCATCCTCATTTGCCATATAAATCAGAAGCTTAAACCATTCGTTACTCACAAAACCATGCTGTGCATAATATCGATTTTTTCTGTTTTGATTATATACATAAATCCGTTTTGGTATTTTTCCATCTTCAAGCTCTTCCAGTTTTGTGATTCCATTGGTTTCATCGCTGGAAACAGTGTGGAATACCCAATCACCTTTCTCGCCCAAATAGCCCAAACTAGTATCCGGATTGCTGTTGATTTGTCCCACACATAAGCCTACAGGCTGCTCACCATCTCCATACCACCCTTGGGAACTTGTATTATAATCAATTCCAAGGCAGTCTATGTTAGTGACAACCTTAGAATAGTCTCCTTTCTCACCTGATACTTTAACATATAAATTATCCTCTGAGGGTTCTTTACTTGTTAACGCATACGTACCTTCTCCATCTGTGATTCTGACAATTTCAGCAGTATATAATGTTACCCCTGGCAACAGATTAGAATAAATAAAATTAACTTCACAGGTTCCTTTCCCTTCACCTGCATACTCAAAAACAAATGTTTCAATATTTGTTGTTGTACTAACAGCCGCAGGAGATAAGACATATTTTCCATTGCCGGGAGCTACGGATTGAAAAGCCAATTCATAATAGGTATCACCGGCTACTATTTTACTCTTGTCACTCTCCTCGCTGTACAATCTGAAATATCCAGCCGGCATATCGGCAACACCATCTGTTTTTTTCTCATTCTCAACTCTAATATATTTGCCTACTAAATTATTCAACCCGCTTGTTATATCCGCATCTGTTACATTATGGGCTACAACACTTGAAGTATCAACAGCATAATTTCCTTTATCCCAATAAGTATAGCCGGCGCTCCAGGAAAATTCATCTTTCAATCTGGCCTGATAGTCATATTGTCTGCCATCTTCGACACTCTCGCTGAGTTTTACTGTAAATTTTTCTGCACGATAGGTAAAATCCGTACCCGACCCTGAAGATGCTTCCAAAAATTTCAAATCATAATTATACTCTGTTTTTTGCTTGATATCACTTGTCGGATAAGATCCGCTTGAGTTCTTTGACCAGTAATAAGCCGGATCCTTTACCTGCCATTCACCTTTTGGTGCTTCATTTTCCTTTCTCTCCATGGCTCTTACTCTATAACGAATACCATGATCGGTTGTATTTTCAGCTTTAATAATATTGTCAGGATTTAAATTAATGCTATAAAGGCCCTTATTATTTCCAACATATTCAAAGTACCCGCTTGCTGTAATGTTGGAGTCAATCTCGACTTCACGCCACCACAAATCGCTACCGTTTGAACTGTTCTTTGTTGTTAAATTTACACTATAATCTGTCAACGTCGGGCTGGTAACTCCACCATCCAAATAACTATAAATACCATTATAGGAATTAAATTGTGTATTGCCTGTCATACTGGAGGCCATATACCTTATTCCGTCATATCCCAAAGGTGTATTTTTATCATATTCCTCCTTTGATCCCCACTCTATCAAATACGGAAAAATAGAACATGCCTCATGCGGAATCACTTCCACAATCCTGATTACTTCTCTCCTGTCTCCTTCTGCCGCTGCGGGTGCGGGCTGATTCAGGAAAATACGGGTTGCATTCTCTTTCGCTGATACGGCTCCTGCTTCCTTTTCAAGTGCTGTCACCTCAGCACTCTCCAAATCATCTGCCGCATCCTTTTTATTGGAAAAATGCAGAAAAACACCTGCAAATATGCATAAACATGCCACAAATAAGACGCAGCCAAGTGCAACATATAATATTTTGTTTTCCTGTTTTTGTCCTTTTCGCTTCATGTTCTTTTCCTTCATTTCTATCCTTGTATCTGCCACTCCAAATGTTATAAGCCCGGATCACGAAGATACTTTATCATTCCTTTACCGTCATTTCTCTGAATATACACAGAATCAAGACGATTTCTCACGGAGACATTATCATCCATCTGTCTTGTGGTTGACTTACCGTTCTGGTATTCATATTCAAATTCCATATTTACATGAATTGTCAGCGGATTGGTAAAATAATTCTTACCAATTCTCTTTTTCTCAGTCTCTGTCATCTCATCTTCAGATTTAGTACTCGGCTTAACAATACAACTGTCCAGTGTTTCCAGTTCAAAAGCCGTAACATACTGTGCCATCAAGTAGGGAAGCCGTGCATCTCCGTAAGCGGGAAGCTGTCCCTTCATTGCTGCGATTGCCTCAAGAGGAGCCTGGGCTTCATCGGTATAAGTACCAAGATCATAATTGCCTGTCATCAGATACATTTCACGGTACTTTGGCTGCCAGTAAATGGCCGTGCCTATAAAGGTCATGTTTTTTACATTTTTATCAAATTTTAATTCCCCAAAAAGGGCGCAGGTCATATCATCTGTAGCCGGATCAAGAGTCGACGCATCCTGTTCTATATAGCAGGCTCCCTTTGCAGATAGAATTGTGTCTATCACAAGATTTAAGGATGTCTGGGATTCATTCTGGATCTCCACGTTTGCATTGGCTCTTCCATAAAACTGCAGTACAGAAAAAATAATATAGCTGAGTCCCGCAAGTATGATTGCACTGACCGCAAAAGCCACCAGAAGTTCCACCAGCGTCATACCTTTATTATTTCTTTTTCCTTTCTCACTTGTACTCCACATAATGTTTTCCGGTTCCTTTAACTAAAACAACAGTTGCTTTCTTCCCATTATTGTTCTCCGATGTTATGCGTAAAATCCCGTCACTTGATTCCGGTGACATGGACAGCACTTTTCCGGTGGATTTATCAAACTGTACCGTTACTGTAGTTGCCCCGGGATCCGTAGGAGATGAAATGGTAACCCTTCTCTGCAGATCTTCCGTAACAACAGGCTCCGATTCCTCCGAGTTTTTGATATACAGCATATTGTTGGTCATATCGAGTTCCATGGTAAAATTACCTTTTTCAGACATGGACATCATTCTGGTATTTTCCAGTGCAGAATTAATTGTCTTTGCACACTTTTCCGCATCTCTGCTGTATGCCAGAGAGATGCTGATGGATGCCCCTCCAACTGCTATGCTCATAATAGCCACCACTACCAGAATCTCAATCAATGTAATGCCTTTGTTATTCCAAAGTTTTTTCATGCTTTCCTCTCTACGTGGAAGCCGATGCTTCTCCTTTTCGCCAGTTATTGTAATAAATATAGTCGGTATATTCCGTACCTGTAACTCTCTTTTCCATATCAATCAGCTTATTTTTATCCAAATCAATCAGAACTGTATTCTTAAAATAGTATGCAGCATAATCTTCTACTTTGATTTCGTCGATCTTGTCCTCTTCCGTTTCAAGAACACTTCTCTGCTCTGCTTCCAGAACGGACTGTACAAGTCCTCTGTTTGCCTTGACACTGAGATTTCCCTCCAAGGTAATCTTTCCCGTCGCAATAATAAGCCCCTCAAAGCTACCGCCATTTCCCTTCACAAGAAGATTACCGTCGCAAAGAACGATTCCCTTCTTCTTCTCTGCTGAAAGGTCAAGCACGGAATTTGTTCCCGAAAGAATCCATACGCGGGCATTCTTGACGCCCTCCACTTCACGCCCCTCAAACTTATTGGGCAATGTACCTCCGGTCAGCTTATCCAGATTCATGAAATTAGCAAGAGGATAATCCGTACTGATCTTTTTGCCGTCTTCCACAGCATCCAGCTTGTTGGGCTCCAGATTCACATAAAGCTGTGCATAGTGCTTTTGCATATTGTTACTGCGATTTGCCATATCATCCAAAGCAATTCCATTCTTCTTGAAGGTTTTATCAGCCTCGTCTGTATCTGTTAACAGTCCTGTGGTGTAAACCTTGGTACTGCCTGCACCTCCTGCCTTTATGGTAATATGAGATGCTATGCTGGAGTTATCTGCTCTTTTCAATATCTCCTGCTTTAATTCCCACTTCTGTTTCGCTGCAGCTTCGCCCTCTTCTCCGGGATCTGTTGCCGTCATAATATCATTTACATAATTAATTTCCTGTCCATTCAGAATATTAAGATAATAATAGGTGTAGCTTTTTCCATTATCATTGTAAACCACCGGAATTACAGGTTTGTTCTTATCCAGATATTTATTTCCAAACCATTCTGCCAATTTCAGATTATCCTCAGAGGGGCAGATCTCACTCACATCGGTGCTTCCCCCTAACTGGGGATTGGATACCCCTTTCAAAATATCAGTGGGAGCCAGATAAAGAAACTGGTTATATCGCATAGCAATGGATTCTCCTGTGCGGAGTTCCTGTGCCTCTCCCGTCGCCAGGTCTTTATATGCCTTTTCTCCATCCTTGATATCCACATACGCCACACCCGCTACCATCAGTGTGTTAAGACCGGTCAGATCAAGCGTAGAATTCATGCCGTTTATCACAATCGCACTGCTGGTTGTATGCGCAGCCTGCATTTTTTCGCCTGCCGCATACTTATCCTTTATGTTGCTGTTTTCAAAAGTCGTATAAACTGTACTTCCGCTGTTATTAAAGTTATAACCGTAATAATTTCCGGAAAGTGTAACACTGCTGTTTCTGGCATTCAATTCCAGATCATCAGCCGTATAAATATTCGCTCTTGCATTTAACGTTGACGGTGTAACAGTCTGCTTTAACACAGGAGAAGCCGGTTTTCCATCTTCTACCGTTCTGATGTTTTCCACCCAGAGATTAGTCTGTGCTTCCTTGGTAGGATCCGGCGATTCAATAGTAACTCCTGATTCACAGATATTAAAATCTCCCTTGGAAATAATATAACTGGAATCTGTAAATTTCACAGTGGACTTATAGAAATTCATACCATCATACAGTTCCGACCCGTAAAGATATCCATTGTACGATGCATTTGCACCGGCACTGTCAATTCCCGCATAAACATTTCCCTCCACAAAAGCGCTAGCGGAACTGAATGTAATCCCCTTATTTCCAATCAGAGAATAATCAAGGAACTGACTGAAATCCTGATAAAAATTAATATAAGGCACTTCTATCACAATATCTGTCGTGATCACAGACTCATATTTGTCATCTTTTACATACTTAACTTTTACATCCTCCAGCACATACTGCCAAAGCTCTGCGCCAGTCTCCGGATCGGGTACAATACTAGCTCCATTATAAGAAGTAACCTGCAATTGTTCATTCGTTTCACTTCTTGAAATATAAGAATTTAATTTCACCAGGGTTTCATCTTTGGCCACATTATCCCCTTCACCGTACAGTGCAGTCAGTTCATTCTTAAACATTCCTGCAAAAGCAACATACGCCGCATTCTGCGTAGGATATTGTCCCGTAGTATTGGCTTCAATCAGTGTTTTAGAATAAGATCTCTGAAGTGCTGCCGAAACATCTCTTCCGATACCATTGTAAATATCGTCAAGACCGATTTCATCCACATAGAAATTCTGCTTCATGGCATACTCAATCTGCTTCATCCTCAAATTGGCCGAGCTCACCGAAATAATGATTGATGCAAGAATAACAAGAAAGCTGACAGCTACCAATACAATGATCAAAGTAGAGCCGCTATTATTCAATTGTCTTCTCCTCTTATTTGTCAATTTTCGTAGCCTCCACATGTGCAACCCGCTTATTAGAATCACTCTGATCAAACATTTCTATCTCCACTGCATAACCCACCGTCTTATATTTTGATCTGCCGATTGTCTCACTCTCTTTATCTGCATCCAATTCAAAACTCTGCCCGTTTACCTTTACATTGGTCAAAAATTTTCCATTTGTTCCGGCTATTGTCCTCTCTCCCGGCGTAATTCCTGACTTGACGAAAAAATTTTCACTGTAAACTTCATCATTTACAGTAATCTTGTTAAAATTATAGAACTTATCGCTGCCGCTCTTTTTCCCTAAAATAAAATAAATGTTGGTATCACCTGTACTCTTGATCTCCAATTCATTGACACATTGGTTTAGTCCGGTTGCATCCATAAATGCTCTTGCAAAAATGAAAGCATTACCCCCCGACTCACTTCCCTTTTCCGTGCCGGATGCCGGATACAATTCATAATCTGCTTTATAAACACAATAGCTTAACTCTGCCTCTGCTGTACCAGTTTTCGGATAACTGTAAGTGACATCACAGCGCGCACTCATCTGTGCAGAAGTCTCTCCTCCTGACGAAGGTGATTTTACAGAAACAAGTACAGTCTTTTTCATGTTTGCCAAAATATCTGCATCCGTAAGGGTTGTTTTCCCCTCCGCTGCCAATTTTGTCAAAAGCTCGGAAACACAGATATCATCGTACATATTAATCTCATCCGAAATCACCGGAAACCTCACGGCATCAGCCTGGGCAACATCATAGAAGCCTGATACATTCACATTTGCCGCCGTAGTCTGATCAAACTGGCTATATTCAGCAGGCATAAATTTTGCATGCATGGTGTATTTTCTGCCGCCGATGTCGATATCCTTTTTCTCACAGATAAAGGGGGTAAACATGGCATCGATTGCAGCCGATTCCTCCGCCGTAATATCTACCGGCTTACTAAAACTGCTTTCTATCTCATTTGCTCTCGTTATCGCTGCATCAAGTTCTGTACCTGAAGTGATATAGGAATAGGACACACCATCCGAAATAACGCCGCCTTTGAAGTCTTTGACATAATCCTCCACAGAGATGCTTTTGATGGTCTCCAGTTCCTCCTGCGCATAAGCCGTCACCTTTTGGGTATTATGGGCTTTGTTGTTCAGGGTGGCAGAAAGACGAATTCCGGCAAATAAAGGCACACAGGTCAGTGCAATCAGCGCAATACAAACAAGGACTTCCACCAAACTAAAGCCCTTGTCTGTAAATGTTCTGTTTTTATCATTTTTTTCACTGACCACGTGCTGCATCTTCTGTTAAATCCCTGCTTTTCTTTCCATGTTCAGAACTAATTGATGATAATATTTCCTTCAGTTCCCTTGATCGTCACTCTTGGCTTCTCTGCGTCATCATTCAAGGTAGTTACCTTGACGATTGCGTCTGAGGTATTATAGATATTCAGACTGATCTCCACCTTGTCCGAATCGTCCAGACGGGAAGAGCTGATGATCTGCAGTTCAATATTACCATCCTTGTCAAAATCCACACCGGCATCGTCATATTTTGTTTTGCCGATCTCATAATAAGCATTATACTTTCCGGTCTCACCTTCAAAGTAAATGTTTACTTCCTGCTTTGCATTCTTCGTAGAAGACAGATAAGTAGATTCCGTCACATCATTGCTCTGTCCCACAATAATGGCATCCACATCAGCTCCGGGCTGGTTTAACAGGATAAAGAAATCAGGAGATGCGGCTACTTCTGTCGTATCAAAATTTCCGCTTGCCTGTTTAAACACGTTGGTGGTTCCCTGAATCATGTTTGGCTCTAAGAACTGCACTGCATTCCTTCCCTCACCCTTAAGTGCATACTGGCTTAATGTCAGGTTGCCGCTCACGAGATTCATCTCTCCCGAATAGCTTGCTTCCAGCTCTGTGATCACCATGCGGTCATGATAATCTGCGATATACTTCAAAAAGTCCTTAAACTCTTCATATCCTGCGTCATAGGCAAACCTTGTCTGGGTCTGTATTCCTGTCAAGCCAAGTCCCAGGCTGGTTGTCTGTGTGTTATCCTCAATTACCTCTGTCTGGGTTGTATCTCCGGTCTCTGCCTCAACATCCTCAATAGCCTGCTCTTCTGCGGCGGAAGTAACCTGTGCCGCTACATCATCCCCAAAGGCTACCTGATACAGAGAAATGGGTATCATTTGCTCAGTGTTGTGGATAAATAAGATACTTGCCTCCTGAGGCAGATCAGACGGGAATTTTGAGAGCAGCTCCGTTTCCATCGCTGCCATCTGCTCCGCTGCTTTTCCGTACTCTTCCTCCATGAGGGCCAGTTCTTCCCTGTATTTTACCTGCGCATTCAGATCCGAGATTTCCTTTCCCAGATTGTCCACCTTATCCATTAAAGGCTGGATGATAAAGAAGTAAGGAACGCAGACAATAATCACAATCACAAGAATCAGCAATAATTTTTTGTCTCTCTCGCTTAATTTCATTACTGTGCTCCTCCTTCCTCACCGGTAGTCTGTGTTTCGCCTTCTGTTTCCTCCGCCGGGAAGATCAGCTGCCACTTCATATTGAAGTTTGATGTTTTGCCGCCGAGTTCTGCGTTTGTATCCAGAATATCCTCCACTCTCACATCGGTAACATAAGGAAGCTTTTTCAGTTCAATCACAAATTTTGCCAAGGCATCCTTTCCGTCAGAAATACCCGTCATCTCCACACTGCCGTTTTTGATGGAAATATCTATGATTCCGACACTCTCCGGCATTACCTGTTCCAGATCAAGAATCATCTGATAGGTCATTTCGGAAGGATTCTTTGTGCTGTTATAGTAATTATTGATCACATCATAATTCTGCTTGGCCGTAAGATATTCATTGTAAGTTGCTTCCGCAGTTCCAAAACTGTTAAGTCTGGCCTGCAGATTCTTTTTTTCATTCTCAAGAGTACTTGCGGACCAGATCAAAAATCCGATACTTCCTCCCACCGAGAGAGTTGCAAGAACAATAAGAATAATAAAGATGGTATAGCTTCCCGTTCCTTTCTTTTCTTCCTCCACTTTAAGATCCAGCGGTTGAATCAAAGCACCAATACAGGGAAGATAATCCACAATCTTCTCATAATTAAGACCTGCAGGATTATTTTTTGCGATCTTAACCCCTGCCAGTTCCTTGATCAGCGTAACTTCAATACCAAGTTCCCTTCCGAGGACCTGAGGGAATCCGATCAGATCAATACCTGTTCCCATCAGCTTCACCAGTTCTATGGTAGTGCCCGGATTCCGGCTGGTATGGAACTCTGCCACTCTGGTAACAGAGGAGGAAAAATCTTTAATGATCTCACTGTACTCATCCGGTGTCAGTTCCATATCCACCTTACGTGGATCGAGCAGCGTATCCTCTGCCTCTTCCTCTGTGAGTCCTTTAAACTCTGCCAGATTACGAATGATGGTATCCCGTCCATAGGGAATGGAACGCTTGAACAGCTGTGTTTTACCTCTCATGATACTGATGTTACTTACATTTCTGTCCATCTGGATTGCCAGCACGGTTCCCTGATTCAACTGCTTTTTCAAGAGCTGATAAAGAGAGTTATTGTAATAATCAACTGTGATTACCGGCATCTTCATCATATCTGCCAGCTGATAATACCCTTCCACCATCTGCTTCTGGAATGCCATCACAAGAACGGAGATATGTTTTCCTTCCGCATTCTCAAAGGTATCCAGAATCGTATATCTGAAAATATAGTCTTCCAGATTATTCATCGGAAAATAGTCTTCCACATTGGCATTGATGATCTCTTCTATCTTTTTTTGATTTTTCATATAAGGAAGCACGATTTCCTTATTTGCAATTCTCTTGGAAGAAATTACAAAAGCAATCTTGCCTCTTTTAATTCTGTTGTTCTTCAGTGCGGCATATAGCGCTTTGGCAGCTCCTTCCACATCCTGAATCATACCGTCCTCAACGGTTCCTGTAGTAAGGGGAACTTCAAACGCATTCTTTACAGTAACTGCGTTGCTGCTTTTATTTAATTCGCAGACACGCATTCCTTCGTTTTCCACGTAAACGGAGAGTATTCTTCCCATCGGCTACTCTTCCTCCTTTATCTGTTTGCATCTAAGTTGTTTAATAGATGCTGATATCAAAAAGTCTGTATGACTATTCATTATACGTCATCAGTAATCAAAATGTTTATGACTCATGTGTGCTAAACATTTCAATGAGCCTTTGAACATACAAACGTGTTCAGCATAGGCTTCCACGTTTGTATAAAGTCTCATTTCCATAGCACCAAAATCGTCATAAATCATTTTGATTATTGATGACGAAAAAATATATTATGAGAGTCTTTGATATCAGCACCTTACTATAAATTAAACATGCCCAAATACCATGTTATAAGATTATTTCCGTAGAGCATTGAAATAAAAATACCAAACGCCAAATAAGGACCGAATGCTAAAACTCTGTCCTTTCCCTGCACCTTCATCAAGGTAAGATGTATGACAGAACCGGCGATAGAGCCTATCATCAGTGCAAGCAGTATATTCTGCCATCCGAGCAGAAGCCCTGCCGCTGCCATCAGCTTAATGTCTCCGCCGCCAATACCTCTTCCTTTGGTTATCCAATATATAATTAAAAACAGTCCACTTACAGCAAAAAAACCTATCACATAGTCATACCAATGTGCCAGGTCTAAAATCACCCGGACAATACCTAAAATTCCGATGACGATATTACATCCAAAGGGAATCTCATATGTCCTCCAGTCTATTACACTTATCACAATCAATACAGAAGCACATATGCAAAACAGTATGCTCTCCGGCTGAAATCCCTTCGCCATAAATATCCACACATAGATCAGACCGTTTAACAGTTCAATCAGTGGATACTGCACAGAAAGCTTTGTCTTACAGTTTCTGCACTTTCCACCCTGTACAAGAAAGCTGAACAGGGGAATGAGTTCATACCATTTCAAAACGTTCCCACAGCTCATGCAGTGGGAACGTTCGAAAACTATATCTTCTTTTTTAGGTATCCGGTAAATACATACATTCAAAAAACTTCCAATGGATATTCCAATCAGGAATATCATGATGTATAGGATTATGTATTCCATTAGGGAACCTCATTTAAAAACTGCTTCATTATGAATCTCCGCCAGCAGGTGTAGTAGGAGCGTCACCACCAACGGTAATCTGATGTCCATTTCCATCATTGCTTCCAGTAATAGTTACTGTTACTCTGTTACCAGTTGCATCAATGGTCGCTGTAATCCCTAAAGTGCCATCAGCTGCTCCATCTGATTGTAATTCAGAAACAATTCCGTTAGCACCCACCATTTCATCAACAGATGCATATCCTAAAGTTGCTGCAACAGAAGTACCAAAAGCGCCAGTAAATCCCGCATTGCTAGAGAAATTCAATACTGTATCGGGAGCTGGAACTCCAGGAGTAGGTGCACTAATAACAGCCGGATCAAGCATAGCTGTTGTAACTGCTGTTCGAACTGAATCTGCAATTTGCGTATCAGCAGAAACTCTCGTTCTTTCAACATATCTCAGTAACTGAGGTGCCATAACACCAACTAAGATTGCCATGATGGCAATAACGATAATAAGTTCAACGAGGGAAAAACCCTTGTTACCGATTGATTTTTGCTTTTTCATTTCTTATCTCTCCTTTAAACCTCTTTGTCAGGAGTATCGGTCCTTAAATCACTCCTGCGTTTATAGTGCTATTTTACTACTTTATCGTCATTTTGTACAGAATATTTTACATTTTTCTTCAAAATTCTTTCATAAATTACAATAATTTTCCAACATACAAATTAGTAGTCATTTTGCCTTATTCTGTCATCCATCAGAATCGCGTACACATAGGAAGGTGCAGACAGGTCCTGAATCGGAACAGTATTGGAAAGTGGCATCAGCTGCAGTGCTTTCTCAAAGGTTCCTTTTCCCACATTGTAATTTGTTGTCGATAAGCGGACAGCGTTTCCAATGATCGTATAGGTAAACTCTTTTCCTCTTATCTGACGGAACGTTTTCCCTTCCTGGTCACAAATTCTTTTCCAAATCACATCGATATTCATTCTCATTTCCTCCCATAATGCTATATCGCTTTTATACTTCACCTTCCAGACGAGAAGCACAGTCTCCTCCGATGCATTCTCCCTCCGAAGAAATGCACGGAGCACGCTTGAAACAATCTTGTTATTCTTAACGCTTAATCATTCGAATAGCAATCTGCTATACCGCATTGTCTCAAATCATTATCTGACGATTTTTGGCACTGCTGAAATACCAAACGCCGATACGTTTTGCGTATCGTCTTATTGGGCTCATAAAAACGTGGAAGCCTTTGCTGAACACGTTTTTAGTCTCTGAGGCTCATGGAAACGTTCAGTGCACATGAGCCATGATTTGATTTGAGACATTGTATAGATACTTAATATTTCACACTTAATTCTCCCAGTGTAAATCAACTAGTTCCTTTGCTTCTTTCTCATCAAAACCATACTTATCGCAGAGGCGCCTCATAACAAACTCCTTTGTTCCTCCACAGTCTCTCCCCATTTTAATAATTTCCATAACTGCTTTCTTCTCTGCTTTTTTCTCTGCTTCCTCTGCTTTTTTCTCCGCTTCCTCTGCTTTCTTTACAGCCTCCGCCGTCTTCCTCCGCTCTGCCTGTATATCCATCTTGTCCATGTTTGCAAACAATT
>CAMEIH010000018.1 GCA_945917985.1 uncultured Clostridium sp.
GCTTCCCGCAGTCGCCATACCGTCATTTCCCGTCAGGTTCATATAAACCGTCTCTGATTCAGGACCAGCCACAAGAGTAACTGCATCCTTGCCAACCACAATACATCCATACTCCTGCGCCATCTTGATCACATTTTCTCTCGGCGCATCTTTATATTCTTTCATGGTACACCCGCATAATCTCACAAATTCACCGGGATGCGGTGTCATGATAATCTTTTTTCTCTCATAATTCCTGACCTTTTGCTTTAAAGAATCATCCTCCGCAATCAGATTAAGGCCATCCGCATCAATCACCATGGGAAGTTTCCCCTGCTCAAGCGCTCCGGAAAGTAAAAGCTTGGCATTCTCACTCTTTGAAAGGCCGGGACCTATTACGACAAGATCCGCCCACTCCAAGGCTTCATCAACCTGCCTCATATCCGGTACTTTTCCATAAGTATAAAGCAGAGCCTCCGGCAGCGTCCTCTGGATGATACTGCGGTTTGCGGAAGGTGATATGATCTTTACCATACCGGCACCGCAGCGCAGGATGCTTCTGCCGCACAGAATCGCGGCACCCGCCATATTCATGCTTCCGGCAATCAGAAGTACTTTTCCGAAAGTCCCCTTATTACCGGAAGGATCACGTGCCGGAAGAAGCTGTCTCATCTCTTCTGCGCCAAACGAAAAATAAGATGGCCTCTTTTCGGAAAGGAACTGCTCCGCAATACCGATATGTCTGACAAAAAGCTTACCCGTCTTTTCCTTTCCCGGATAAAAATAATGTCCTGCCTTTCCATATTCAAAGGCTATGGTGATATCGGCCTCCACACAGCAGCCAAGAATCTGTCCTGTATCTGCGCTTATCCCTGAAGGAATATCGACAGAAATAACCATGGCACCTCTTGCTTTCAGGGCACCGATGTCTTTCACGGCTTTCTCATACACACCGGCAATATTTCTCGAGAGTCCTGTTCCAAATAAACTGTCTATAACAATATCATATTCCGCTTGCGGCAATTTGCTCAAAATGGATAACCCGAGATTGCGGATAATCGAAATCTGCGTTTTTGTTTCCTCACTTACCCTGCTCTCATCACCGACCAGATAAAAGGTTACATCTATTCCTCTCTGGGAAAGAATTCTTCCGACAGCAAGTCCATCTCCACCGTTGTTTCCGGTTCCCGCAAACACAATAATCCTTGATGTTTTCTTTGCATTTCTCCATATAATGTCTGCTGTCTCCAATGCTGCCCGCTCCATGAGCACAAGCGCCGGAATTCCAACCTTTCTGATGGTGGATTCATCATAAAATTTCATTTCTTCAGATGTCACAATATATTGCATGGAGTCCTCCTATCATTTTCTGCTCAATATGATAAGCTCTCTCATCATCTGTTAACCGCTGCATGCAAAAAATGCGTCATGTCTCATAAACAAAAAGACTATGACGCATGCTGCTATTCCTTGTTTTGCTGATTCAGATATTCAAGATCAAACATATCGATCACGTCAGGTCCAAATACGTTATGCATGTAAGTATAAATATCCTGATTCATTTGTTCCTGCTCCTGTTTTCTGATCAAACGTTTCTTTAATTCCACTCTGACAGAAGAAATCCATTTGGAAGTCTCGTCAATTTCCTCTTTATTTCTTTTCAGGGTATCGTAACAGATTTCCATGGTTTTGATCATCAGTTCTTTATTGACCCTGTCGATTTCCCTGGGAAGCTCCATCAACTGATCCTCATACTCCTGTGTCTTTTCGTTACACTCATTGATCAGCTTTGTGTTTTCTTCCAGTTTCTTTTCTGCATTTTTGTCTTTGCCGCCGGTAGCTTCATCGGCAAAATGCACAATTTCACCCATCAGCCTGTTTTTTAATTTCTTAAGCTCCTTGATCTCGGTATTCGCCTTTCCCTGCTTCTTTAAAAGAGTGTTGAGTTCATTCTCCAGCCTCTTCAATTCACGGTCAGGTTCTGCTTTTGTAAATAGCTGATGCCACTTATTGTCAAGTGTCAGCACCGGAATCTTTCTTCCGTTTAGTGCCGGTTTAAATACTTCATCCGTTCTCGACATGATTACCATCCTGTTCATATCTGTTGATATTGTAGGTAAGCTTCATCAAACTGTCTGACAAGTGAACATTTTCCACCTGAATATTCTTCGGAACATTCAGGTCCACATGTGCAAAGTTCCAGATTCCCTTGATTCCGTCCATTACAAGCTGCTCTGCCACAGCAACGGCACTTGTCTTGGGAATTGTCAGTACAGCAATATCAATATTGTTATCCTTCACAAAGTCGGACAATTCCTCCATGGGTTTTACTTCCATTTCCCGTATTTTTTTACCGTATAAAGAAGGATTATTGTCAAACATTCCTTTAAAAAGAAATCCTCTTCTTTCAAAGTTCATGTAGTTTGCCAGCGCCTGACCAAGATTTCCTGCACCGATAATGATCAGATTATGCTTTTTATCAAGCCCCAGTATCTTACCGATTTCTTCATAAAGGTATTCCACCTTATATCCGTATCCCTGCTGTCCAAAGCCGCCGAAATTATTGAAATCCTGACGAATCTGAGAAGCAGTTACTTTCATGATATCACTTAATTCCTGAGAAGAAATACGTTCAATCCCCTCATCCTTCAGTTCACCCAAATATCTGAAATATCTTGGCAATCTGCTGATTACTGCCTGTGAGATTTCCTTATCTTCCACCTTTAACTTCCCCCATATGGTATCTTTCAATAAAATTATAATAGCTCACTGTTAAAAAAATGTCAATTGACAGAACCTGTTTCAAACGATAAACTGAAACAGGAATAATGACCAGATAAAGGGATGTGAAAGTATGATTTTATCCTGTCAAAATATAGTAAAATCTTTTAATGAAAAAAGTATTTTAAACGACGTTTCTTTCCATATTGAGGATCACGACAAAGCAGCAATCGTCGGTATCAATGGTGCCGGAAAGACTACGCTTCTTCGCATTATCACAGGCGAAATAACTGCCGATACCGGCATTGTTACTCTGGCAAAAGGAAAAAGTTTTGGTTATCTCGCCCAAAATCAGAATGTAAACAGCGAAAACACCATCTATGATGAATTGCTGAGTGTCAAAGCTGACGTGATTGCTCTGGAAAAACAACTCCGTGAAACAGAAATAGCCATGAAAACCGCCGATGAAGAGTCACTAAATCAGCTTATGGAAAGCTATACAAGGTTGGATCACGCATTTGAGCTTGCCAATGGTTATGCCTACAAAAGTGAGCTTACCGGTGTGTTAAAAGGACTGGGCTTTGCAGAGGACGAATTTGATAAACCCATATCCACACTCTCCGGCGGTCAAAAGACAAGGGTCGCTCTTTCAAAACTCCTTTTATTAAAGCCGGATCTTATCATCTTGGATGAGCCCACAAACCACCTTGACCTAAACGCTATTACCTGGCTCGAAAATTATCTTCTGAATTACAAAGGTGCCGTTCTGATCGTATCTCACGACCGATATTTTCTTGACAGGATTGCAAACAAAATTATTGAGATTGACCAGACAAAGGCAACTTCTTTTACCGGTAACTACTCCGATTATGCTGTCAAGAAAGAACAGCTCCGCATCGCTGCCCTGAATGCCTACATGAACCAGCAGCAGGAAATCAGACATCAGGAAGCGGTTATCGAAAAGCTGAAAAGCTTTAATCGCGAAAAATCTATCAAACGGGCGGAAAGCCGCGAAAAAATGTTAAACAAAATTGAGGTTTTGGAAAAACCCACTGCCGCAAGAACAGATATCCATATGGTACTGACACCCAAATGTACCAGTGGAAATGATGTGCTTCACATAGAGGGTCTCTCCAAATCCTTCGGCTCACTTTCCCTGTTTCATGATATTGATATGGATATCAAGCGGGGTGAGCATGTTGCCATCATCGGAGATAACGGTACCGGGAAAACCACAATCTTAAAGATTATCAATGGCATTCTGGAAGCTGACAGTGGCACTATCACCCTGGGGACCAATGTACATATCGGCTATTATGATCAGGAACACCATGTACTTCATCCTGAAAAGACTCTTTTTGAAGAGATTTCGGATGACTACCCTTCTCTCACCAATACAGAGATCCGAAATACTCTCGCCGCTTTTCTTTTCACGGGCGATGACGTATTTAAACAGATCCGTGATCTGAGTGGTGGAGAACGAGGACGTGTTTCCCTCGCCAAGCTTATGCTTTCGGAATCTAACTTTTTGATTCTCGATGAGCCTACCAACCATCTTGATATTGTGTCAAAGGAAATTCTCGAGGACGCATTAAATGCCTATGAAGGCACCGTCCTGTATGTTTCCCATGACCGTTACTTTATCAACAGAACTGCTACCCGCATTCTTGATCTGACCGGACATAAACTCATCGGGTATCTTGGCAACTATGACTATTATCTGGAAAAGAAGGAATCACTGGAACAAGCATTCCTTACCAAAGATGCTTCTATTATCAAAACAGAGCAAATGCCCTCCGCGCAGAAGCTTGACTGGCAGGCAAAAAAGGAACAACAGGCCAAGCAAAGGAAAAAGGAAAATGACCTGAAAAAATGTGAAAATGAAATCACCTCTTTAGAGGAAAAAAGCCGTCTTCTTGATGAACAGATGGCTCTTCCTGAAAATGCCACCAATGTGTCAAAGCTTCAGGAACTTACAAAAGAAAAAACTGATATCGAGGGAAAACTGACAGCCCTTTACGATATCTGGGAGGAGCTTAGTCTCTCCTGAGCTTCCCAAAACCCAGATAAAAAAAACGTTGAAAGCCTATAAGGCTTCCAACGTTTTTCTGATTTCTTTGATAAAATTCTCACTGTTTAATACTGTTACATCCTTTAAGGATGTAATCAGCGCCAGATCCTTGGTCATTTTTCCATCCTCGATGGTCTTTAAGGTCGCTTTCTCCAATTTGTCGGCAAATTCCGCCAGTTCACCGATTCCGTCAAGCTCTCCGCGCTTGCGCAATGCTCCTGTCCATGCGAAGATGGTCGCCACAGAGTTTGTAGAGGTCTCCTCACCTGCAAGATGCTTGTAATAATGTCTCTGAACAGTTCCGTGTGCCGCCTCATATTCAAACACTCCTGAGGGGGAAACAAGAACAGATGTCATCATAGCCAGTGAACCGAAGGCAGAGGACACCATATCACTCATCACATCTCCGTCATAATTCTTGCATGCCCAGATGAAACCGCCTTCCGCTTTCATGACGCGGGCTACCGCATCATCAATCAGCGTATAAAAATAAGTAATTCCCGCTTCTTTAAATTTATCGGCATATTCCTTTTCATAAATTTCCTGAAAAATATCCTTAAAATTGTGATCATACTTCTTGGATATGGTGTCTTTGGTGGCAAACCACAAATCCTGTTTCAGATCAAGTGCATAATTGAAGCATGCCCTTGCAAAGCTTGTAATAGACTTATCTGTATTATGTATTCCCTGAATGATACCGCTCCCCGAAAAATTATGAATCAGTTCTCTTGTTTCCGTTCCGTCCTCCGCGGTAAATACAAGTTCTGCTTTTCCGGGACCAGGCACCTTGATCTCCGTATTCTTGTAGACATCACCATAAGCATGACGGGCAAGGGTGATGGGTTTTTTCCAGTTTCTCACACAAGGTTCGATTCCCTTTACAATGATCGGTGTTCTGAAAACCGTGCCGTCCAGAATTGCCCTGATGGTTCCGTTAGGGCTTTTCCACATTTCCTTAAGATTGTACTCTGTCATTCTTGCTGCATTTGGTGTAATGGTTGCACACTTAACAGCTACGCCGTACTTTTTGGTGGCTTCCGCACTTTCCACCGTAACCTTATCATCTGTCGCATTCCGATGCTCCAGACCGAGATCATAATATTCTGTCTTAAGGTCAATATAAGGCAAAAGCAGTTCGTCCTTAATCATTTTCCACAGAATTCTGGTCATTTCGTCTCCATCCATTTCCACTAACGGGGTGGTCATTCTAATTTTTTCCGCCATTTTTCTTTTTCCTTTCGATTTTCTTATATTTTATTCACTTTTATAAATATCGTACAATCCGTTTTTTACCATATTGTCATAGGCATTGTTCATATGCATGGTGGCAAGTCTCTGCGCCTCATCCGGATTTTTAGCTTTAATCGCTTCCATGATCTGTCTGTGTTCCTCGTTAGAAGCAATTCCCCTTTCCTTTGTGGAAAGAGTTTTTTTGCGTATTCTCATCACATACTGATGAAAATCCTGCAACAATTTTTCCAACATCTTGGAGTCACAGGCCTCATATAAAATATGGTGGAATCTGTTATCCAGCTCCGTCATCTGCTCCATATGACCTTTGGACGCATGAAAACTTGCAAGATAAACATTTTCTTCCAGCTCCTCAAGCTGTTCCTCCGTAATATTCTCCGTTGCAAGTCTCGCACACATTCCCTCAAGGGAGGAACGTATCATGTAAATGTCCTTCACATCCTTGGCGGTAATGCCGGTCACATAAGCCCCTTTATTGGGGACAATCTGAATCAGTCCCTCCAGTTCCAACTGCCTGAAGGCTTCTCTGACCGGAGTTCTGCTAACTCCAAGTTCCTCACCGATGGCAACTTCCTTAAGCTCCTCATGGTCCTGATATTTTCCGCTTAAGATATCTTCTCTCAGCTTGTTAAATACTCTGCCGCGAAGAGAATATTTGTCGGTCACTTCTTTTTTTACATCATAACTGCTCATTTGAATTTTTATTTTCCTCTCTTCTCCTAACCGATTGTCGTATCCAGCCTTTTGCACACAAGTGCAATCTGCTCGATCAGTTCGGAATCCGTGATTACTGTCACACGTCCCTCATCATACTGTTTGTCCACCCACTTTTTGATCTCTACGACAACAGGGCTTGTCTTATCAAGCTGCTTTTCCTCTTTCAGTTTGAAATAAGTATTGATCCAATGGGCAATTCCCGCAAGTCCTGAAGTATTGGATACCGCACAGAGCACCGGTCTGTTCAGGAACTTATCCGTATCAAAAATATTATAAATCTCTTCATTTTTGAGAAGGCCGTCGGCATGAATCCCTGCTCTTGTCACATTAAAGTTCTTTCCGACAAAGGGAGTTCTCTCAGGGATATGATAACCGATCTCCTTTTCATAATACTCGGCAAGTTCTGTGATCACAGTGGTATCCATACCGTTTAAATCACCTTTCAGCTGCGCATATTCAAATACCATAGCTTCAAGCGGCGTATTTCCGGTTCTCTCGCCGATACCGAACAGCGATGTATTTACCCCTGCGCAGCCATACAGCCATGCTGTGGTGGAATTTACAACCGCCTTATAAAAATCATTGTGACCATGCCATTCAATCAGATCATGTGGAACGCCTGCGTGGGTATGTAATGCATAAATGATTCCTTGTACACTTCTCGGGATAACGGCACCGGGATAGTTCACACCATATCCCATGGTATCACAGGCACGCACCTTAATCGGAATCTTATATTCCTCCATCAGCTTCATCAGTTCCAGACAGAAAGGAACCACATAACCGTAGATGTCTGCACGTGTAATATCTTCCAGATGACATCTGACACTGATTCCTTCCTCCAGACAATCCCTGACAATGCTTAAGTAGTGCTCCATTGCCTGTCTTCTTGTCATCTTCAGTTTCAGGAAAATATGATAGTCAGAACAACTTACCAGAATGCCGGTTTCCTTCATGCCGATTTCCTTGACAAGCTTAAAGTCTTCTTTGCTTGCACGTATCCAACTGGTAACCTCCGGAAATTTGTATCCCCGTTCCATACACTTATAAACAGCGTCTCGGTCCTTCTTACTATAAAGGAAAAATTCACTGGCCCGGATCATCCCGTTGGGACCGCCCAGCCTGTGAAGATAATCATATATCTTTACAATCTGTTCCGTGGTATAAGGAGCTCTCGACTGCTGTCCATCACGAAAAGTGGTGTCCGTGATCCAGATATCCTTCGGCATGTTATGCGGAACGATTCTGTCATTAAAAGGGATTTTCGGAACTTCCGAATAAGGGAACATGTTGCGGAATACATTGGGTTTCTCCACATCATCCAATATATACATATGCTCTTCTATCTCAAGCAGATTATTTTTAGAATTCAGCGTGACCGGTCTGTCCATAAACATTTCATTTTCTGATGCCATTACTATCTCCTCCTTGGATCTTTATCCTGTCTCATCCTTTTGCTGATTCTGCAAAATGATTTCGTGTATAATTGTATACAACAGAACAAGTTATGTCAATAAGGAATTTATCTGAATCATGCCTGCTCCCTGTTTGTTCCACGGTTCCTTCAGATCCTTTGCCGTTTTGATCATTTTTTTCTTTGCCTGTTCATTCGAATAAAAAGGATATTTCTGCAAAAGCAGCGCCATACTGCCTGCTACAATAGGGGTTGCCATGGAAGTCCCGCTCTTTTTTACATAAGCATTTCTGTAACGGAATCCCCTCTTCTCATAAAATGCATTACAAGACATAATATCTGTTCCGGGAGCCACAATGTCCGGTTTTTTTACATCAAAAGGGCTTGGTCCTCTGCTGGAATAGCTTTCACAGAGATCTTCTCTCTCTCCGAAATATCCACCTTCATTGCACCCTACTGTAATCACATTTTTCCTTGCTCCAATAGGAGAAATTGTCATTGCACCCGGTCCTTTATTTCCAGCCGCACATACGACGATCAAACCACACATCCATGCTTCATCCACCAAATGAAGCAACGTATCCATCCTTTCTTTTCCTGCCGCCTCTCCCATACCAATAGAGATGTTTAAGATACGAATATCATAATTTTTTTTGTTCTTCATGACCCATTCGATACCGCTTGCCATGCTTTCAATAATGCCGTCTCCTTTATAATCAAGGACTTTTCCCACTACCAGTCTGCTCGCGGGGGCTATCCCTTTATATTTACCTTCGGACAACCTGCCGCTGCCACACATGCAGCCTGCCACATGCGTTCCATGTCCGCTGTCATCATAGGGATCATGTCTTCCATTTACAAAATCGCGAAACGCGATAAGTCTGTTATCAAAATCAGGATGGCCCGCAATTCCCGTGTCCAGCATGGCAATTGTCACACCATTTCTCCCACAGGATTTTTGCAGTTCATCGCTGCATCCAATCTGTTCTCTGACCCGAAGCATAAAAAACTCCCGGCTTTTTCTTTATCTTATGCCGGGAGTTCCTATTCTGTTATTCTCTTTTTTCCGTTCTATTTGATTTTCCTTTGTAAAAAAACAGCGAAGCAGATGCTGCCAAAAGACCAAGTGCAAAGATCCATTTGGGATGGATGGGGTCACCCGTATCCGGTGTATCATCTTTATTGCCTGAAAGAGTGACAAGAGCCTTTCCATCACTGACCACTCCCTGTCCACCATATCCTGAATACCGGTAAAGCCCATAAGGGGAAAAATGCTTTGTCACAAATTGAATATAATCGCCATCTTCCAAATTGACAATCTGAAATTCCACTGCTTCCAACTGTCCGTCACTGTCAAGAGTCACCAGATGAAGCCCTTCATCCGAAAGCCCCTCCGGCTTTGGAATCTGTATGGTAATATACTGCTTTCCCAGCTTTGTGATAGGAATTTCTCCGGTACTGTCATACAGAGAAATATCAAATCCGAGAAGACCGGACGGCTCTCTTCCTCCGTAAAGCTCACTGTATGCTGCAGCGATCCTGTCAGATGCATCCTTGGAATCAGAAATTCTGAGTACATAGCTTTCTCTGTTTCCCGGCATGGTAGCCAAAGTATTTACGCCGTCAGCGGGAACATTAGAGCTTTCTATTTTAATTACTATACCATTTTCAGATATCTGTTCTGCTCCTTTTGATAAATCTGAAAGAAGATTTCCTGATCCATCCACCACGAAACCATGAAAACCATAACTTCCGTTTTCAAGAACGGTTCCCTCAAAAGATATATTCTGTCCAGGTACCACTGCTGTTTTACAGTGATCAAAAGCATAGGTTCTGCTTTCCTCATTGGAAAGGCGACCGGAATTCTCTCCCATAATCAATTTGGGAAGCTCCGTTCCTTCAAAGATCACCGTATCCGTACCTCCGGGACAATCATAAGCCCCAAGGCCGATCTCCTCAACAGATGCCGGAATTACGATCTTGGAAAGAGGGCAATCCTGAAATGCTCTGTCGCAGATTTTTACAAGCGAAGCACCGCCGTTTACTGTTTTTAAGTTCTTACAGCCACTAAATGCAGCCTCACCGATCACCGTAACGGAATCAGGAATATTTACCGCCGTGATTCCCATATGATCCTTAAATGCCTCCGCTCCAATCTGCTTTACCGAAGCAGGTATGTTTACCACACTGTCCGTACCTGAATAGGCGATCAAAATCCCGTCTCCCACAACGAGAAAGGGCGAGCCCGTATTGCTAAGCTGAGCAGACAGCCATGGCGTCTTTTCAAATGCATTTGCCTCTATCTCCTGTACGCCGGACGGAATCGTTACATTTGTCAGATCATCACAATGATAAAAAGCTCCGTAGCCTATTTTTTTCACACTATCCGGTATCACCACGTCATTAAGCCCTGATCTTGCAAACGCAAAGTCGCCTATTTCCGTAATGGTATCATCAATCTCATATTCTTTCAGCTCACTATCCTGATAATAGGCCTGGGAGGCAATTTTATTCCCAACCACCGTATATTTGGGAAAGTCTTTACCTTTTGTTGCATTATCGGAAAGCAGATTACTGATTGTCACGCTTTCTTCACTTTCCTGCTCCGACGAGGACAAAGCATTTTTCATCGTACCTGAACCAAGGTCTATGGTTAGCGTATTCCCCGATGATACACTGGCTCTGCCATTGTCAATAAAAACAACTGCCCTTCCCGCCACAATGCTGGTCTGACCAAGAATGCTCCCGGAAGTACTTGCTGAAACAGTAAATGGGGAAACCGGAAGTTCTGTTTCCGTTCCTTCCGGAGTCACTGTTGCTTCCGGTGTGGGTGTGCCTTCAATGCCCTCGTTATCGCTGCCGGGCTGTCCAAGCTCCTGCGCCGGAACTACCTGAGAATCCTGCACATCCTCATATTCTATTTGATCCACTTCCTCCGAAGCATGAAAAGCATCTGCAAATTCTGCGCTGTAGGTTCCCGGTGTAGCCATAAATTTCACGCCGCTGCATCCATCAAAAGCAGAATCATGGATATGATTCATGGAATCCGGCAGTATAACCTCCTGTAAATTCACACAATCCTCAAAAGCTTTTGCTTCAATACTTCTGACAGGCAGAGGAATATCAACGCTCTTTAAATTAATACAGTTGGAAAAAGCATAGGCAGATACACTGTTTAAGCTGCTGTCCAAAGTAACATGTTCCAGATAAGGATTACCCCAAAAAGCATAGGCACTGATCTCTTCCACAGAGGCCGGAAGTGTTAAAGATGTTTTTTCATAATCCGGCATCAGAACATATAAAATCTTTTTCTCATCATCATATAGGACACCATCGCTATAAGAAAGGTACGGATTATCTTCTGATAACGACAATCCGGAAAGCTGGCTGCAACCGGCAAATACTCCGCTTCCGATTTCTTTTAATGAGGCTCCGAAACTGACATTTTTAAGAGACTTATTATTGCTGAAAGCAGCAGTTTCTATCTCTGTCACGGAATCTCCCACTTTAACGGTCCTCAGATTATCACAGTCCGCAAATGCACGGTAATCGATTTTTTCAACATCTCCGTCTATGGTAACCTTGACCAGATTATCATTACCCGCAAAGGCCTCCTCGCCGATTTCCTTTACACCATCGGGAACAGACACGACTTCCGCCGTGCCTGCATATTTCAGTAATTTATTTCCTTCCATTTGAAAATCAGATGCAGTTTCTGACGCCTCTGCATCTGATACAGGAATCTGAGTGACTGCCAATGCCGCTGCAAAAAGCAGTGCACTCAGACTCTTTGTTATTTTTCTGTTCATAGTCAGGTACTCCTATGCCTTCTTAGGCCTAACCACCACCGTTTTATCTTTCTTAAAGAACAGAATCAAGGAAATACATGCCATTCCGATCGCAAGGAACCACTTCGGATGAATGGGATCACCTGTCTTAGGTGTTGTATCAATGGTTCCCGCCGTCAAATTTGCTGTATCCACATAAATCACATAAGGTGAGAAATGGGTTGCCGTAAAGTTAATGCAGGGAACACCGTCGATCGTGGTAAATCTTGCACTTAAATCCTCCAGCGATCCGTTTGAAACCGCTGCAATTTTGTTATTACCCGCATACTGTACCAGTTCATCCGGCAAAGGTAATGTAATATTAACGGAAATACCGGAGGTATCTGCTATCTTTGTTCGTCCCGTGGAATCATAAAGACTGATATCCATGGGGAAATATTTAATTCTGCTTAAGTCACCATATTTTGCCTGTAAAGCTGCCACTGCCGCATCTGCTGAACTCTGATCCTCCGATACCTTAATAATAAAATTATCGGTTGCTCCGCTTACAGTTGCTCCCGCAAGACCTGTATTGGAAATGCCGGGCTTTGTCACCTGTACAGTGCTTCCTGAATTCGTGTTAGCTGTAGAGGATCCTCCACTACCGCCTAAACCGCTACCGCTTCCTCCCGTGCTGCCCGATGAACCGCTTCCGGTCTTATAGGTTGCTGTAATCGCCACATTAGCAGCCGGCATGGTAAAGGTTGTTGAAGAGGCATTAGGATTAGCAAATCCTACTCCTGCCGTGGAGGTTGTCCATTTGTCAAAGTTCTGTCCATCTCCCAGGAAGTATGCATTGATCGCTACAATGGCTCCTGCCGGATAACTGCCGCTTCCGCTTCCTCCCGATACAGACACTGTATATTTGGTCACCTCAGGTGACGCAGAAGGTGATGCGGAAGGCGAAGCACTGGATTTGGAATCTGAACTGCTTCCTGATCCGGAACCGGAACCACTTCCACCAGAGCTTGTATTCTTCTCATAA
Organism: uncultured Clostridium sp.; assembly: GCA_945917985.1. Lineage (GTDB taxonomy): Bacteria > Bacillota > Clostridia > Lachnospirales > Lachnospiraceae > Suilimivivens. The sequence continues at coordinate 12,966 of CAMEIH010000018.1, forward strand.
TTTGCAACAATGTTCATATCCTTCTCAACTTTGGAAAAGTCTGAAGGTACCCAGCCGATAAATGTATATCCGCTTCTGGTAGGTGATTTCGGCTCAATGGCGGCTTCGCCGTCATTTACCGATTGCTTACTGATAATTGTAGTGCCATCATAATCATAGAAAATAACCTGATGTCTGCTGGCATCACCCGAATTGTCCGTATACAATGCAACAATGTTCCTGTCTTCCGTTACGTTATTCCAATCCTGTGACCACTTATCAAAGGTATACCCTTCCCTTACAGGCGGTGTGGGCGGTATTGCACTCTTTCCCTCTTCAATATATTGCACTTCACCGATTGTTGATCCGTCATAGCTTAAGAAAGTTACTGCATAAACATTGGCACCAAATACAGGATACACATCTATATCTCTTGTAACATTGGTGTAATCTGTCCAGCGGCTGAAAGGATAGCCTGTGTGAGAAGGTGTTTCCGTGGGCGGTACCGCATCTTCTCCGTCTTTGACTTTCACTTTATAGAAAAGCTCCTTATTTGAGGTGTCCGGATAATCAGGGTAATCCCAGAAATATACCATATGCTCAAGATAAACTCTTCCGTACTCGGGATTGATATACCAATATTCTTTTGCATATCTGTCCGCTGTAGTACCCTCTAAACATTCAAAAATAATGGTCTGTTGTTTCTTAGCGGCTTCTGTTCCCGGATTTACTTCTCTATCCGATGGCTTGGTCACCCAGTCCCCTGTCATAAATGCATCTTGCGCTATATAAGACTGAGTACCGGGAATCGTCAACAATCTAAGGCTGCTGTCCTTAAAGGATTCTGCTTCAATACTCTTTACTGTATCAGGTAAAACCACAGAATTAAGATCATCCGTCTCTTTAAAACAACCCTCTGGTATTGTATCTACCACAGTTGCCGATAAGTCCACTTTTCCAACGTCATCACAGTCTGCAAAAGCCTCTTCTTTAATTGATGTAACTCCTGCAAGTTCTTCAGGACCAACAGAGTAAGAGCCAATACCACCTACTGCTCCTCTGCTTTCCAGACACTCCACAACCTCAGTTCCACTTCCTGTATTACGGTAAATAATACCGTTATTGTAACTAAAATCAGAATCAAGACAAGTCACTGTCGTCAAATTCTCACAGCCTCTAAACGGACGTTTCCCTGTGTCTGTAAGATTTGTGCCAAGCGTTACTGTCTGAAGCTGCATGTCTTTTCTGGTTTCACCTGAATCCAAAACTAAATTCCTATCATCATCCAGTCCGTCAAAAGCATAATAATCAATATAAGATGCTCCAATAATAGCAGCTTCTCGCAAGGAGGAGCAATTCTTGAATGTGAAAGGATCGACTTTTTTAACACCATTTAAAACAATAGTCTGAATATCAGTATCAGGTTTCGAAAGACCCTCACTTGAACCGGCTCTTAAGAAGTTTGTAACCTTATCCCACTCTCCACTTCCATCTGCCTCTGATTCCTTTAACTCACCATCTTTATCTGCAATATATCCTGAAAACAAACCGGGTTTAATACTATCTACACTATTTGGAACTACTACATTCAATGCAGCATTTACAATTGCCATCTCGTTTTCCGTAGGCTGAGTCATGTTTTTCTTTTCTTCATCAGAGGCCTGATAATACTTGGTTGCATTTATAACCATATTCAAATAAAACTCTTCATTTTCATCAGTCCTATAAGGCAGTTTATGAACCCATTGCATTGCGCTAGCTGCATCCTGAATCATGTCGTATCTTGGATAACCGATTAGCTGTGCTTCTCCAGAATTACTAATAGGATCATAATAATACTGCACTTCTAGATTAGTAGGCCAACCACTATGGCAGGTGATCCATATTTTTTCCTGATTGGAGTTATTAATATTGCTGATGCCATTCATGGCATAAATAAACGGAACCGTATCTTCGCCCGCACTATTCATCATGGCACCCACAAAGGTTAAGCTTGGACCTTCATTTATATCTGGTGTATCGGGATCATCTTTCTTCAATGTATCACCACATGATGCTTCCTGCGTTTTAAAAGCGTCATTTCCTATTGACTGTATTGTAGTAGCATCCGTAAAAATAACAGTTTTCAGATTATGAGAACCCTTAAATGCCCCCTCTGCAATATTTATCACTGTTTCAGGAATTGTAACACACTCTATGGAACATGCATCATTAAAGCATCCGGTTCCTATCGATGAAATTCCATAAGGACCAATTGTCTTCGGAATTATAACATTTTTGGGTTCACCCTCACGCCAGATTTTTACAAGTTCATTCTGGTCATTTACCTGATATGTAATTTTAGAAGGCATTGGATCAGTGGGGTCTTCGGCTACCACAACCTCATAGACATTCTGATCCCAGTATTTATATGCAATTTCATTATCGTTTGCCGTCACATGCAGAGGTGATCTGTTGTTTCTGTCATTTGTTTTTGTATCTGCTCCCCAAAAGTAAAAGCTTTCAGGAACATTCTCTTTAAATTTTTTAAAGGTATATCCATCCGAATTCGAATCCTCAACAAAGTTCGCATCCTTATTTGGCACCTTCACATACTGCAGACTGCTGCATCCCTCAAATATGCCGATCTGTATGTTATTCTCATTGTACTGCGTGGGAAACGTTACAGAGCTTAAGGAGGAACAATTCTTAAACGCAGAATTACCTATGGTAGAAAGCATGGTATCAAATTCGCTTCCCCCACATAAATCTACATTCTGCAGACGACTGCACCCTTCAAAGCAAGAATCTCCAATAGCCTTCACATTGACGGGAACCGAAATGCTAGTCAATGCCGTACAATTATAGAACGCATCTTTTCCAAGTGCCTGAATATTGGAATTGGATGCCATCTCACAGTTACTCAGCCTGATACAGTTTGCAAACGCACCGTTTCCAATGGTTGTCAGATTATTTCCAAATGTTACACTCTGCAGCGTGGAACAGCCCTGAAATGCATAATCGCTGATGCCCGCAAGATTTTCACCGATTATGAGGTTTGTAATGTTTGCATTGTTTGCAAAAACACCATCATTTGGCTCATCACGATATTCTCCCGTCACGTTCCATCCGGTCAAGTTTCCATAAGAATCAGTTTCTGCTTCAATAAACTGTTGTCCGATATATTTTACACTTGCATCGATACGATAATGGTTCTGTTCCATCGGATGAAGCAATTCACCATCCGGTTTTTCTTCAGATACAGTTCCCTTTTTCTGATAATACAGTTCGGTATCATCCTTATCACCCCATAATTCTCTCTGTTCATAATAACAGGGCTTCTGATGGGTTACCATAAGAGGATCTACAGAATATATTCTTTCGACTTCACTTACTTTCCCTTCCTCATCAGTAACCGTTTCTTTTTCCACATACACGAGACCCCCGTCCCGGGTTACAAGCTGATCCTTATTTACTACAATAGAATCTCCAATATGATGTACTGTATCACCTTCAGGGACCTTGTGTTTGTCATCATCATATTTAATCTCCGGCACAGTATAGAGTAATCTGTCGCTCGAATCCTTATCCTGCTCATAGACATCATAAAACATGAACTCATCATCCTGCGTTACAAGACAGTAATACCCTTCAGTAGACGTAGTCTTATACTTGCGAAAAGCCTCCATTGTGTTGGGAATCGTAAGGGTACTGTCCGTGAGCACTGTGGGATTATAGTTTAAGATAACGGCAACCTTTATTCCACTGCCGGGATCGACATAGGCAAACTGAAAGCGTCCGTCACCAGACGTATACACAATGGAATTATCTGGTACATACGGAATGGTATTTTCACAGTAAGAAGCGATACTGTCTGACGGTTTCCCTGTGGGCCTTCCTGTGGGCCCTTCTTCAGGTGGCGTCTGCACATTATCCCAAATCCACACCTTGCTTGCTGGCTTAGAATTCTCAAGTGGTGTAGCCGCAACATCCGGAACAGGAAGTGCCGCCACAACAATAGCAGATGCCATCAACAATCCGCCTACTGTTTTTCTGATCTGTCTCTTTAATCTTCTGTTGTTCTTTTTGGTAATACCTTTCGCCATTGTAACACTCCTTTGGTTACTTAATCCTCTTTGCAACTACCACAAATCTGCCATCTGTCTGTGAACTGTCACAGGTTGACAAGGTAAGTAAGCTGTCTCCGAAGTTTGCCGTTACCCCTGTATCGTAAAGGCTCATAGACGCCATTTCCTTCATATAAAAATTAAATTCTTCTTCCGAGTTTGCTTCTATAAACTGATAATATTTAAAAACAACATCATCTTCGTTATATACCTGAGAACGAAACACATACATTACCTGATAGGTCGCTTTTTCATATATTGTGTCAAACTCAATAACGGAATGCTTTTTCCCATAGGATTCCTTTGCATATTGCTGGAGATTTCCGAACATACTGCCTGATTTCATATGATGTCCATAAATAATCATATTGGTGGAACGAGGATAGACATTGCAGTCACAATCCAAAAACAAACTGCCGTTCTTATCATATTCCTGGTTAAAATTATGATCCAGATAATACTCATTATTTTCTGTCTGCATAACAGGATAATCTATATTTGTATCGTCAATTTTGAGCCATCCGATTAGCTTTTTGTTCTTGGAATATAAAGTTTTATACTCATCCAGGATATCAGGCAGCTTCACGCTCGATTTATGTAAGGAAAAATCATTTTTCTCCTGCGTTTCACTTAAAGCATCGCTACCCTTAAGATCTGAAAGCTGCTCATAATCCATGCTTGTCCTTGCAGCAAAGAAATAATATACGCCAAAGTACCCGAAACATAGGACGGCAACCAGCGATGAAAGCACAACAATCAGCTTTCTTCTCTTCTCCTGCTTTCTCAACTCTATCAGGATCTGCTTCTGCATATCCTTGTCATAATCTGACAGATTGACAGAAGACTCTTTCTTTTGGGATTTCCTTTCTTTTTGGCGGGAAGCTTTCTCTTTTTTCTTTTTGTCAGCTTTTACATTTTTCGCCGCATTCTCAGGTGTAATTCCCTGTTTCTTTAAGGCTTCGGCCTTTTCATATATTTCATCGTCAAAATCTCTCCCGACGATAGTTTCAAATCTGTAACTACCACTCTGTAAGTCCTTCAGTAGTTCATATATCTGTTTCGGATTGTCTAAATCCGTTTCTGCCTTGATACGCTCTATTTTTTTCTGGTCCCGCAGGGCAGCCTCATAATCAGCCCTTGTCCGGAAACGTCTGCCGGCTACCGTCAATTCATCTGCCGTCATGGCGCACTTTCTCCTTTATGACATATATAATTTATTTTACTATATCTTGAAATTTATGCAAGGGTTTTATCAACATATTGTAATCAGAGTTTTATTTATCTCTGTTCTTCACAAAAAAACTCTCACGTTTTCTTTTTCAAAACGTGAGAGTTTTTCATGCTGCATTAAAAATCATTTAATTCCACTGGTTATTTCATCATATAGCTTCTTTTGTTTTTCTTTAATGTAAGTTATGACGCTTTCCTTATTCTGATCGCTGTTAATTGCACAGCCGTACATAGTTTTAACAGAATCAACTTTCTTATTCCATACAATTCTGCCACCGATTGTAAAACTGAAATCACCATCCTCAATAGCTATCTCCACGGGACAAGCAGGGCTGTATATCACTTCATCTCTGAGACAGATTCTGAATCCGCCTTCGCTCAGATCCACGAGAAGAGCCGCTGTGTCCTCATCTTTTACGGTACATTCCACCGGAATACCAATGTATATTCTGAATGTATCCCTGTTTTCTACCAGTCTGTCATCTTCCTGACCGCCAACTTTCTGATTGTTCCAGTCTATTTCATGCTCTCCGTTCTCATACGCTGTTGCATGAATCTCATATTCCGATGAGTTCAGATTGATGTTTCCGCCTTCATAATAGTAAATAACGATCTGGCACTGGTTCTTTGAATTCTTACGTATTTTACCCCATATATCATTGATGTTCTTTCCGTCCTTAAAGGCCTGTATTCTGACAGGAGTACCTTCTTTCAGTTCTGATAATTTCATGTACATACCCTCCTTCCGGCTTACGCCTTTACAAAAAGTTGTCCGACATTATTATTGTATTTATTGTACCACGTCCCGGAAATGATTTAAATATTTTTTTCATTTATGGAAACACATACAAGCCATAGTACATATGATAAACCATAAACAAAACCTTTTGGAGGCAATACAATGAGTGATTTAACAGCTACAGGATGTGGATGCGGAAGCAACGTTTCCAATAACAGATGTGGATGCAATTCCATCATTTGGATTATTATCTTACTTTTCTGCTGCGGCGGATGCGGTAACGGAAGCGGTTTGTTCGACAGAAATTCCGACTGCGACTGCGGATGCGGATGCGACATCATCATCATTCTTTTACTTCTTTTCTGCTGTAACGGCTCCTCCGGATGCTGCTAACAGCAACTGATTCTTTTCATCATTTCTGAGAAAAGTAGGCTCTTAACAGAGCCTACTTTTCTGCATACAAAAGGTCCCTGAATCATACTATAAACTATCGAAAGAAAATCTGTAAATAAGGAGCAGTCATGGATTCAAATGAACATAATAAAGTAATTGCATTTGACACTCTGTTCAGCACCAATCATATTGCCATGCTGAAAATCATGCTTCCTTATATGGACAATCAGGCACAAAAATCTTTGGCCGTTTACATCAAATTTCTGGAGTTAAATTACACTCTTGATTTCTATAAAAAACATCCCCATCCGGTCTGTGGCTGTATGGAAAGAGAAGCTACTCCTGATTTTATAAAGTTGTGCGGTGAGCTGCTCCCTTATTGCACTGAAGAAGAAAAGAAAAGTCTTGAACAGATTCGTAATGTCTTTCAGAGCATGGAAATGTATAAGGAAATGTCAAAAACCATGGAAATGATGAAGGATTTTATGCCGGATATGGGAAATTTCAGTGATTTATTTTCAGGCAGCGATTCTTCCGGTCAGGGATCAGGTGGTCCTGATATCATGAATATACTGATGAACATGATGACGCCGGAACAAAAAGAAATGTTTAATTTATTTGGAGGTAACAAACATGAATAATGAATGGATGAAAGATGAATCTTTACAAGGAATCGATCCCTACAAGTTGGAATTTTTACAGGCACTTGTCTTCGAGAGCAGCAATCTTCGCAAAGAACAGCTGCTTCCCTTTTTGATGGCAGTGGCAAAGCGGGGACAGGAAAAAAATGTAACCTTTTCCGATGAGGAAATAGGTGCCATTGTGGCTGTGCTAAAAAAGCAGGCTACACCTGAAGAAATGAGTAAAATGGATAAGATACTGGCTATGTGGGCAAGGAAAAAATAAAGCAAATACGGCAGCGCCACACTCGAAACCTACGGTTTCTCGTTTAACGGGCATACGCCCTATGAATCTCAAAAGACCCAGTCTCCTTCCTGCAAGCAGGAGGATCCTGAGTCTTTTTCATTCGCACTGCCTATTTTTGAACAATGTTTACGATTCTGCCGGGAACGTAGATTTCTTTTACAATAGTTCCGGTAAGTTTATCGGCAATCACTTCTTTTGCCTTTGCAATGACATCATCCTTATCATCCGCCTTGTTGATGTTTAAGGTAGCTCTTGTCTTGCCGTTGATCTGAACTGCTATTTCTACCGTGGCTTCCTGGGTCTTTGCCTCATCATACTCAGGCCATGTGGTCTGATACAATCTTCCTTCATACCCTACCTTCTGCCAAAGTTCCTCTGTAATATGAGGAGCCACAGGGTTAAGCAGTGTCAAAAGTGTCTTGAACTCGCCTTTAGTAATGGCATTTTTCTTATAGAACTCATTGATCAGGGACATCATAGCTGCAATGGCGGTGTTGTATTTCAAATTTTCAAAATCATTGCTTACCTTCTTGATGGTCTGATGGATCTTCACTTCCATATCGGATGAATACTCATCACCGGGAATGAGAATATCTTGCAGTTTCCAAACTCTTTCCAGAAATCTTCTGCAGCCCTTTACACCATCCTCCGACCAGGAAGCGCTCAAATCGAAAGCTCCGATGAACATTTCATAGGTACGAAGCGTATCGGCACCGTAATCTCTTACGATATCATCAGGATTTACCACGTTACCGCGGGACTTGCTCATCTTTTCCCCGTTTGAGCCGAGAATCATACCGTGAGAGGTTCTCTTCTGATATGGTTCCGGACAGGGAACAACACCTTCATCATAAAGGAATTTATGCCAGAAACGGGAATATAACAGATGCAATGTGGTATGCTCCATACCGCCGTTGTACCAGTCAACCGGCATCCAGTAATTTAAAGCTTCCTTGCTTGCCAGCTCTTTGTCGTTGTGAGGATCGGTATATCTTAAGAAATACCATGAGGAACCGGCCCACTGAGGCATTGTGTCTGTCTCTCTCTTGGCAGGACCACCACAGCAAGGGCAGGTGGTATTTACCCACTCTGTCATAGAAGCAAGGGGTGATTCACCGTTATCCGTAGGCATATAGCTTTCCACCTCAGGAAGTTCCAGTGGAAGCTCACTCTCAGGTAATGCAACATATCCGCACTTCTCACATTTCACAATGGGAATCGGCTCTCCCCAATATCGCTGTCTTGAGAAGACCCAGTCACGCAGCTTGAAGTTTGTCTTTTCACGGCCGATTCCTTTTTCTGTCAGGAATTCAATAATCTTCTTCTTGGCATCTGCTACAGAAAGACCGTTTAAGAAATCGGAATTCACAAGCGTACCTGTCGCAACGTCCGTAAACACTGCCTCATTCACATCCACAGGGCTTCCTGCCACTACCTCAATGATAGGCATATTAAATTTTTTGGCAAATTCCCAGTCTCTCTCATCATGAGCAGGCACTGCCATGATCGCACCGGTACCGTAAGTCATCAGTACATAGTCGGAAATCCATACAGGAATCTCCACCCCGTTTACCGGATTCACAGCCGTAATGCCGTCAAGCATAACGCCTGTCTTATCCTTTGCGAGCTCGGTACGCTCAAAATCAGACTTTCTCGATGCCATTTCCCTGTATGCGACTACCTCATCGAAATTCTTGATTTCATCCTTATATTTGTCAATCAGAGGATGTTCCGGACTCATAACCATGTAAGTAACACCAAACAGCGTATCCGGTCTTGTGGTATAAACAGTCAGTTTGTCCTCTTTATCCTTTAACACAAAATCAACCTCTGCACCGGTAGATTTACCGATCCAGTTCTTCTGGGAAACCTTTACTCTCTCCACATAATCAACAGTATCAAGACCCTGGATCAGTTTATCCGCATAAGCGGTGATTTTTAACATCCACTGGCTCTTTACCTTGCGGACAACCTCGGAACCGCAGCGCTCGCAGACACCGTTTACAACCTCCTCATTGGCAAGTCCAACCTTACAGGATGTACACCAGTTAATCGGCATTTCCGTCTTGTAGGCAAGTCCTGCATTAAAGAGCTTTAAGAAAATCCACTGCGTCCATTTATAATAATTTACATCCGTTGTGTTGATCTCTCTGTCCCAGTCAAAAGAATAGCCGAGAGCGTGAAGCTGTCCTTTGAATCTCTTGACATTATTCTCGGTAACGATTCTTGGATGGATATGATTCTTGATCGCGTAATTTTCCGTAGGAAGTCCGAATGCGTCCCAGCCCATAGGATAAAGTACGTTATATCCCTGCATTCTTCTCTTTCTTGCAACAATATCAAGTGCAGTGTATGGTCTCGGATGTCCTACATGAAGTCCCTGTCCTGAAGGATAAGGGAATTCCACCAGTGCATAGTATTTCGGTTTGGAATAGTCGTCAGAGGTCTTGAACGCCTTTTCGTCATCCCAGATCTTCTGCCATTTAGACTCCACTTCTCTGTGATTGTATAATTCAGCCATGTTTTCATTCTCCTCTCATTATGGCATAATAGACCATTCCTCATTTTACCTATTCCACCTGTAATTGTCAAGAATCGCTCCGTAATCCTTATAGATTATTTATGTACCTCCAGATCAAGGACTGTCCAGTCATCAATTCCGGCATCATATTCTTTTTGGCAATACGGACAATTGCGATGCTTCGTAGCATCAAAACTTCCTCCACAGCCATGGCATGATACTTTGACAATAGAGAATTCCGGCTCAACCTTCCATTTGGCGTGATGCCTCATATGCAGATACATGGTGTCATTTTTCTTTTTACATTTTCCCTTTGCATAGTAAGTATTTTTCATAAATACTTTGAGCGTTACCTCAATATACTCCCCGGACTCTTTGATTTCATTGACATCAACGCCTCCCCGGTACTCCATATCCACAATATTTCTAAAAGACGGAGACAATTCTTTTCCTTCAAACTGAATATAATTCATCGGGTCATCCGCAAAAACAATCATTCGAAGAAGTGACAGCGCTTTCCCCTCAAAATAGTCATAACTGAAAGTTTCATCATAGTGGCGCAATTTTGAAGTGATCTTTCTCTTTGCCCCGGCAACGCCTAGGGAAACCGGCGCATTCTCCGCAATTTCATGAATTATGGGAGAAAACCATATACCAAGCAGAAAAATCAAAATACAGGACACCGGGAAAATGCTCATAAAGCTGTACGCTTCCGTCCCTGTATCGGTAAAAAGCATCACAAATGTCAAAATAAGTGCCACGATCAGACATCCCGGTATCAGTCTGATTACATCTCCGATACTACGCTTTTTATCCGATGTATTCTCCAACGTATAGAAATTTGTCACTTTGGGGTATAACTGTGACATCAAAAAACGGGTACCACAATATTGACACCCTTCCGATTCAAGCACTTCCAGCTTTTCAATATTTCCACAGTTCGGGCAGACATAGGTTTCCTTCTTTCGATCTGCTTTATCATCTGCCGGCCATTTGATCAACTGATAAAGCGGAACATGCATCTTCTCGCTGAAAATAATCTTTCCGTCTTTAAAATATTCTGTTTTTTTCTGACCAAGTGCATAGTTCAATCTCTTGTTATATCCATTCAGGAGAACCCCGACCGCATAATCTCCAACTTTATAAACACGGTCATCCGGCTTAAATTCAAAGGTTCTTTTAAGTTCCATGTCCTTTAGCCTGTTCTCCTGCGCATCAAGATAGGCACGGATATTCCAATCACCCAGCTCCGGTTCCTTTCCGGTACGTGACCACTCTCCAAGCTGACTTGAAAATGTCAAAAACAATTCTTTATCGTCCATTACAACTCTCCTTTGTTCTCCTCACAAAATGAGGTGCCGCATACCCCCATATGCGGCACCCCGTACCTTCTTCTAAAAAGAAACTGATCCAAATGATTATTCTTCGCTGCCTTCTGCTACCTTTGATGCTCTCGCTGCCACTTCTTTCTCCTGTACATCGGAAGGAGCCTGTTCATAACGTGCAAATTCATATTCATATTCACCACGTCCTCCTGTCATGGAGCGAAGATCCGTACAGTAACCGAACAGTCCCATCATGGGAACATCCGCCTCTATGATCTGTTTTCCTCCGGCAACAGGATTCATGCCGAGTACACGTCCTCTTCTCTTATTGAGATCTCCCATTACATCACCGGTGTAAGAGTCCGGCACAGTAACCTTAAGAGACATAATAGGCTCAAGGAGAATAGGTCCGGCTTCCATAAAGCCCTTCTTAAATGCCTGAATAGCTGCAGTCTTAAATGCCATTTCAGAGGAATCTACCGGGTGATAAGAACCATCGTAAAGGATTGCCTTTACACCAACTACAGGATATGCTGCCAAAGGTCCTTTCAAAACGGATTCCTGAATTCCCTTCTCCACAGCCGGGAAATAGTTCTTGGGAACTGCACCGCCAACAACCTCCTGCTCAAATACATAGGTTTCTTCCAGATTACCTGAAGGCTCAAATCTCATCTTAACATGACCGTACTGTCCGTGTCCTCCGGATTGCTTTTTATATTTGTATTCCACATCAGATTTCTTCTTGATAGTCTCTCTGAAAGCTACCTTCGGTTTGCTCAGTTCAATCTCTACCTTATACTCATTCAGCAGCTTGCTGGCAATCACCTCCAGATGCAGATCTCCCATTCCATAGAGAAGCATCTGTCTGTTCTCGGAGTCATTGACATATTTCATAGTCAAATCTTCATGGGATATTTTCTGCAGAGCCTGAGAAATCTTATCCACATCGCCCTTATTCTTCGGTTTATATCTCATATATGTATAAGGCTTCGGCATTTCCCATTTACCATATTTAATGGTTGTTGCCTTGGTAGACAGGCTATTGCCGGTTCTTGCTGCTGTCAGTTTAGCAAGTGCACCCAGATCTCCTGCATGAAGTTCTTTTACCTCGATTGCCTTACCGCCCTGCATTACGTAAAGCTTACCGATCTTTTCTTCAATATCCTTATCCACGTTATAAATAAGATCATCTGCTTTAAGGACACCGGAATTTACCTTAATCAAGGAATATTTTCCGATAAAAGGATCCACGATGGTCTTCCAGATATAAGCAGATTTTGCCTTTGAGAAATCATAATCCGCATGATAGATCTCGTTGGTCTTCATATTGATACCGGCTACTTCTCTGTTTTCCGGGCTTGGGAAATATTTGATAATATCATCAAGCAGTGTATACATACCCTGACAAAGAACATTGGAGCCCATCGTCATGGGAACGATACTTCCGTCACACACATTGGTGCGCAGAGCCGCTCTGATCTCAGCTTCCGAAAAGGTTTCGCCGCCAAAATAACGTTCCATCATTTCTTCACTGGTCTCAGCAACTGCTTCCATCAATGTATCACGGCAGATCTGAAGATTGGGTTTATTGTATTCAGGAACTTCACATTCCACAACTTCCTTTCCCTGCCATCTGTTACCTGTCTCTGTGATCACATTGACATATCCTACAAACTTTTCATTTTCACGGATAGGTAAATGGAACGGAGCCATTTTTTTGCCGAACATAGCAGTCATATCTTCCACAACCTGACGGAAGGAAGCATTGTCCACGTCCATATTGCTGACATAGATCATACGCGGAAGCTTATACTTTTCGCAGAGATCCCAGGCTTTCTGAGTCCCTACTTCCACACCTGCCTTACCATTCACTACAATAATAGCAGCTCCTGCAGCACTGATGGCCTCCTCCACCTCTCCGGCAAAATCAAAGAAACCGGGAGAATCAATTACATTGATCTTATATCCGCCCCATTCGATGGGAACAACAGAAGAACTGATTGAAATTTTACGTTTCTGCTCTTCCTTGCCAAAATCGCTGACTGTGTTGCCATCCTCAACCTTGCCCAGACGGGATGTGATGCCTGAAAGATATGCCATAGCTTCAACCAGACTGGTCTTACCGCAGCCACCGTGTCCCAGTAAAACCACATTTCTAATCTTGTCAGTTGTGTAAATATTCATATTGGTTCCTCCGTAATATATATTTTTTGGGCATTTTGCCATAAAAATTATCAGATTAAATTTCTATTTTCAAAACCCATGAGAATATTTTACTAAAATTTTCAGAAATTTACAAGCATAATAGTACAATTTACACATAAAATTATTTGCCATCTTTTGTTGAATTTCGCGCGTTAAAGTGTTATATTATTAAATAACTCACGAACATGAAAGGACACGCATCATTATGAAAAGCAGCTTAACCTGTGGTTTTATCGGGCTTGGACTGATCGGCGGATCCATCGCAAAAGCACTTCGAAAGTTCCATCCTGACTACAGATTGATCGGATATGATATTCAAAGCGAATCTACCGCCCTTGCCGTAAAAGAAGGGGTGCTTGATATTGCTCTTTCTGAAATCAACGAAACCTTTTCCGGTTGTGACTATATCTTTTTATGCGCACCGGTCTCTTTTAATGACGAAAATCTCATAAAATTGAAGGAATTTATTACACCGGAATGTCTGCTTACAGATGTGGGCAGTGTAAAAACCGATATTCATAAACATATTGAGGAGCTTGGACTGGGAAGACAGTTTATCGGAGGACATCCCATGGCAGGAAGTGAGCGCACGGGCTATATTAATTCCAAAGCTATTCTTCTTGAAAATGCCTATTATATTCTCACTCCCACCGAGGAAGTATCGAAAGAAAAATTAGACGAATACAGGGAGCTTGCAGCCTCCTTAGGCGCAATCCCCCTGATCTTATCTTACGAACAACACGATTATGTAACGGCAGCTGTGAGCCATCTGCCCCATGTTATTGCCTCTTCTCTGGTTAATCTGATCCGGGAAGAGGATACTGACAGCGGTATTATGAAAATGATTGCTGCGGGAGGTTTTAAGGATATCACCAGAATTGCCTCCTCCTCTCCTTCCATGTGGCAGCAGATCTGCCAGACAAACGCTGACAATATCGTCTCTCTTCTTGACAATTATATGGCATCACTTCAAAAGGTTAAGGAAAATATACAGAACTGCCGTGCAGATGAGATTTACAGTTTCTTTCATAATGCAAGAAGTTATCGGGATTCCTTCATCGATGCTTCCAGCGGTCCCATCAAAAATTCTTACGAAGTAAGCATCGAGATTGCCGATGAACCCGGAACGCTTTCAAGTGTAGCCGCTCTCCTTGCGGATCATCACATCAGCATTAAAAATATCGGTATTCTCCACAACCGTGAGAGCCGGGACGGAGCGCTTCGCATCGAATTTTATGATCAGGAAAGCATTGATGGTGCCAAAAAAATTCTGGAGCCCAAAGGCTATATTATCTCCGTCGTTTCCTGATTTTGTACACAAGGAACACAATCATGATTCCTGCAATACCTCCTGCCGTATCGATCAACACATCCCGGAAGGAGGCATATCTTCCCGGCACAAAATACTGATGGATTTCATCCAGTCCCGCCGATAAAAACACCTGTAATGTGACAGCCACTATTCCCACTTTTATCCTTTGCATCCACATTACAGCTATTCCAAAGGATAAAAAGCCTACTGCCATATATTCCGTAAAATGTGCCATCTTTCTGACAATGGCTTCCGCATCATCTGTTACAACAGGCACAGTCAAAACTGCATTATTGTTTCCGCTAAAGAAATGATAATATAAATTCATAAGTTTCCGCGTCACCGCCGCACTGAGCGAAGAAGACGCAGCCGCATCATCTGCGGAAAACAGAAATATCATAATATACACAGCAATCAGCAGGCAGACTGCGATTACCGTGATCACTGTTTTCATTCTCAGCTGTCTTTCCATTTTAGTTTATCCTAAAAATACCATAAGACATGCTTATGGTATTTTATCTCTTTTCTTATTCAAGATTATTTATCAGTGCTTATTGTTTACCCTGATTCATATTTTCCACCGTATCATAAACTTCTATTCTGGCTGCATCCATTTCCGGCATACCGATAAAAATACCGCCATAGGAAAAACCGTCACTCTTCTTTTCAATTCTGACGATTTCAAGAAATGCATGCAGAACTTCCTGCGTCCATATTCTTAAATATGCTTCATAAACAGCACCGATTTCCAGCGCCTTGTCACAGGTAAAGCCAATACCTGTCTTGGATACATCCGTGATATCAATTTCGACAATCTCATCCACATTTACGCCGCCAAGTCTCTTAATAATCAACTTGGAAGTCAATTCTCTGCGGTTGCTTTTTCTTCTCTCTTCCATGGAAACCTCCCCGTTCTAGACATACTTTTATCATATACTATACAGGATTTTTTGTAAAGTCATCTGTAAAAAAGCAGGCATCACCAAAGGAAAAAAATCTGTATTTTTCTTTAATGGCTTCCCCATACGCTGCAAGCACATGTTCTCTTCCTGCCAGTGCGGAAACCAGCATAACAAGAGTGGATTCCGGCAGATGGAAATTAGTGATCAGACAATCCAGAACTTTAAATTTGTAACCGGGATAAATAAAAATTTCCGTATTACCGCAACATTCGGAAAGTAACCCGTTTTCATCTGCCGCACTTTCAATGGTACGGCAGCTTGTGGTTCCCACACAGATCACCCTGCCGCCCCTTTTCTTCGTTTCATTGATCAGTTCAGCAGCTTCCCGGGATATCTGATAGTATTCCGAATGCATATGGTGCTCCAGAATATTTTCCTCTTTTACCGGCCGGAAGGTTCCAAGGCCAACATGAAGCGTCACATAGGCCAGCTTTACTCCCTTGTCTTCAATCTCCCTAAGCAGTTCCTTTGTAAAATGAAGTCCGGCTGTAGGTGCTGCTGCGGAACCGTCATATTTTGCATATACGGTCTGATAGCGATTCTTATCCTGAAGCTTATGAGTGATATAAGGAGGAAGCGGCATCTCGCCGAGACGATCCAGAACTTCCTCAAAAATTCCTTCAAATTCAAAACGGATCAGACGGTTTCCCTCTTCCACCACATCAATGACTTCGCCTTTGAGGAGGCCGTCACCAAACATCACTCTTGCTCCGGGACGCATTTTTTTACCCGGCTTTACCAGGGTTTCCCAGACATTTCCCTCTTTTCGCTTGAGGAGAAGGACCTCAACAGCTGCGCCGGTATCCTCCTTCACTCCCAGAAGTCTTGCAGGAAGCACCTTGGTGTTATTTAGCACAAGACAGTCTCCCGGATACAGGTAATCCACAATATTCCTGAAAATCTCATGTTTTATATCACCTGTGTTTTTATCCACCATCAGAAGTCTTGAGGAGGAACGGTCTTCCAGCGGGTCCTGGGCAATGAGTTCCTTCGGCAGATCAAAATAAAAATCAGAAGTCTTTAAATTTGCCTGTTCCATTACATTTCTGCTCCTTTTAAGAAAGCAACATATCCTCTCTTTGTCTCGTATACGTCTGCCTTACTGGTTGCCTCCCATGGCGCGTGCATATTGAGAACAGCCACACCGCTGTCTATTACATTCATTCCGTAAAGAGCCAGGATATAGGCGATGGTTCCGCCGCCTCCGAGGTCTACCCTTCCCAGCTCTGCTGTCTGGAAATTGATCTCTTCTTTTTCAAAAATATGGCGAAGATGAGCCAGATACTCAGCATTCGCATCATTGGAACCTGACTTTCCTCTGGATCCCGTAAATTTATTAAACACCATTCCGCCGCCCAGATAAGCCACATTTTTCTTGTCAAAGCTGGATGCGAAGGAAGGATCAAAGGCACTGCTCACATCGGAGGAGAGCATACAGGAATTGGAAAGACATCTTCTGAGTGTAAGCTCACTGTATTCTCCCAGAAGATTTAACATCTCTGCCACCGTGTTTTCAAAAAATCTGGATTCCATACCGGTAGCGCCCACGCTGCCGATCTCTTCCTTATCCACAAGCAGGCAGCAGGCAGTACGCTTCGATTCTTCCACCTCAAGCATTGCCTTTAAGGATGAGAATGCACACACTCTGTCATCCTGTCCGTAAGCTAAAATCATGCTTCTGTCAAAACCTGCTTCTCTTGCTTTTCCGGCAGGTACGATCTCAAGTTCTGCAGAAATAAAATCCTCTTCCTCAATATCATATTTTTCTTTTAAGATAGCGAGAATCCCCTTTTTCACAGCATCCTTTGCCGCTGCTTTCTCTTCCGAATCCTTTGCGTCTTTCTTATCGCTTTTCTTATCGAGAAGAAGCGGTTTATTTCCAATAATCAGATCAAGTGCCTCCCCCTCGATCACTTTTGATGCCTTCTTTTCCATCTGCTCCTGTGCAAGATGAATCAACAGATCGGAAATGAAGAAAACAGGATCACCATCATCTTCACCCACAGAAAGCTCCACTGTTGTACCATCCTTTTTCACAATCACACCGTGAAGGGCAAGAGGAATTGTGACCCACTGATATTTCTTTACGCCGCCGTAATAGTGGGTGTCCAGATAGGCAAAGCCGCCCTCCTCATAGAGAGGGTTCTGCTTTACGTCAAGTCTGGGAGAATCAATATGGGCACCGAGAATGTTCATCCCCTCTTCCATAGGCTTTTCGCCGATACGAAACATGACGATCGCTTTGTTCATGCAGACTGCATAAACCTTGTCTCCTTTTTTCAACTTTCCCTTATTTTTGATGACAGAGGAAAGCTCCTGATAGCCCTGTTTCTCTATAGTATTGACAATTGTATCCACACATTCCCGCTCAGTTTTGCCTTCATCCAGGAACTGCATATACTCCTTTGCAAAAGCCTCTACTTCCTTCAATTGCTTATGACTGTAGGTTTCCCATGTGTTTTTCTTTTCCATTATGACAACCTCCCTGTCAGCTTCTCAGCTCAACACCATAATTCTTATTCAACTGTTTCAATATTTTCTTCACAAATGCATCCACGGATTCTGCCGTAAACGCTTCCTCCTTAGGTGTAAATACCACTGTAAACGCCATACTCTTCTTATCTGCAGCAATCTGCTCACCCTCATAGATGTCAAAGAGTGAAATACTGGTGATGTACTTGCAGGCGCTCTTCATGACAGCTTCAATCTCACCGCAGGTAATCTCCTTAGGCACCACAAGTGCAAGATCCCTCTGTTCTTCAGGGAACTTCGGAAGCGGTGTAAAGACAGGCTTTTTGCCATACCAATCGGAAAGTGTCTTCAAATCCATTTCCATAAGATAGACAGGCGTACGAAGATCACAGTCATCTGCGATATCATAGGCAAGTTTTCCAAAATAACCGACTTCCACACCCTCACAGAGCACACGGGCTGTCTGATACGGATGGAGGAAGGTATTGCTCATATTTTCATAGGTAAAGCTTATATGCAAGGTATCCGCAATCTTTTCTGCAATACCTTTCATACTATAGAAAGATTCTTTTTCACCGAAAATGCCCACACAAAGCCTCGGCTTCTCATCAGGATAGCGTGTCAACGGCAATTCATAAGGAATAAATACATTGCCGATCTCAAACAATCTGCCTTCCAGATTTCCCTTCTTCTGATTGCGGGCAATGGCATTCAGCATAGATGCCGCCAGTGTTGTTCTCATCAGAGAAAGTTCCTCGCTGATGGGATTCATGATCCTGATCGTCTTTCGCTCGATCGCATCCTCGGGATACCGCAAAAGATCGAGGTCTGAAGGCGAAAAGAAGGAATAATGAACGCTCTCATATGCGCCCACACTGCACAGTGCATTTTTCAGTTTCAGCTCACTCTTCTGCGTCATGGTAAGACCGCCAAGAGTCACCTGGGCAGAAGGCATAAATGTGGGAAGAATATGCTCGTATCCGTACATACGGATTACTTCCTCGGCAACGTCCTGATAAGTAACAATATCCTCACGGAAAGCAGGAACGGAAAGGGTCATGTTATCACCGTCAATGACAGGATCAAAGGAAAGATTCTTCATAATCTTAAGGATTTCCTCGTTCGGCACCACAATACCGAGACACTTGTTCACCTTGTCAATGCTGACACTGACTTTTCTGGGTTCCACGCTGTTTCCCGTATTGACATCCACATGCGTGCGTGACACTTTGCCACAGCCAAGCTCCTCGACAAGATGAAGGGCTCTCTTAAGTGCCATCACCGTCGCGTACTCATCCACACCCTTTTCATAACGGGCACTGGAGTCAGACTGTTTTCCCAAAGCTCTTGATGTCCTTCTGATATTGTCACGCGCAAATTTTGCCGATTCAAATAAGACAGCACTTGTTGTTTCCCGAATCTCAGAATTAAGTCCACCCATCACACCGGCTAAAGCAACCGGCTTTACGCCGTCGCAGATTACCATGTTGGCATCGGTAAGGGTTAAGTCCTGACCATCCAGTGTGGTGATGGGCTCACCGTTCCTTGCACGTCTTACATGGATCGCATTTCCCTCCAGCGTGGTAAGATCAAAGGCATGCATAGGCTGCCCCAATTCTTTCAAAATATAATTGGTAATATCTACCACATTGGAAATGGCATCAATTCCCACAAGGGCAAGTCTTCTCTTCATCCATGCCGGGGATTCACCAATGGTCACATCTGTTACGTAGTGAGCACTGTATCTGGGGCAAAGATCAGGGCAATCCACCGTCACGGTAAAACCGGGAAGCTCTGCCTCTGTTTCCGTATAACTTAAATCCGGCATCTTCAATTCTTTGGAGAGAACAGCTGCCACTTCTCTTGCAATACCGAAAATACTCTGGCAGTCGGGACGGTTTGCCGTGATGGCAATATCAAAAATCCAGTCATCCAGGCCAAGCAGCGGTTTTACATCCGCACCGATCTCTGCATCCTCAGGCAAAACAAGAAGTCCGTTGTAGCCTGCACCGGGATACATATTTTCACTGACACCAAGTTCCACGCCGGAGCAAAGCATACCACAGGACTCATAACCTCTCAATTTACCCTTACCGATGGTCATAACGCCTTCTACTGTCACATGGTCCTTAGCGGTTGCATATACGGTGGCACCAACCAAAGCAACCGGAAATTTACCTCCGGCTGCCACATTATCTGCGCCGCAGCAGATCTGGAACTGTCCATGGGAACCACAGTCCACCTGACAGACATGAAGATGGGTATCGGGTATGGGATCACAGGTCAGAACCTTTCCGACAACAACCTTGCTGATATCCTTTCCCACTTCATACATCTCTTCCACCTCAAACCCGCAGGAAAACAATTTGTCCTGAAGCTGCTGTGGTGTAACATCTATATCTACATATTCTTTTAACCAACTAAGCGGTGTTATCATCTCTAATTACCTTACCTTTCTCGTTTCACTGATTTCTTTTGCGGCATAAGTTTAATCATTTATCTGTTTTAACACACGCAGATCGGATTCAAACAAAAGCTTGATATTATTAATGCCGTACTTTAACATCGCAATACGTTCGATACCGATACCAAACGCAAATCCACTGTATTCGTTCGGGTCAATTCCGCAATTTTCAAGCACCTTGTTATTTACGACACCTGCACCCAGAATTTCGATCCAGCCTGTTCCCTTGCAAAGCTTACAGCCTTTTCCGCCGCATTCAAAGCAGCTGCAGTCCACCTCCACAGAGGGTTCCGTAAAAGGGAAATAGGAGGGACGGAGCCTGGTCTTTGTACCCTCTCCGAATATTTTCTTTACCAGTTCATCCAGCATTCCTCTCAAATCACATAACGTGATTCCTCTGTCAACCACAAGACCTTCCATCTGGCTGAACATCGGTGAATGTGTGGCATCATCATCGGAACGGAATACCTTACCGGGGGAAAGAATCTTGATCGGAGGCTTCTTGTTCTCCATCACATGAATCTGTCCTGCTGAAGTCTGTGTTCTGAGCAGGAACTCCGGTGACAGATAGAAGGTATCCTGCATATCTCTTGCCGGATGATCCTTCGGTGTATTTAATGCCGTGAAATTATAGTAATCCGTTTCAATCTCTGTACCCTCAAAAATTTCAAATCCCATACCGGCAAAAATGTCAATCAGCTGGTTGCGGATCAGCGTGATAGGATGAAGATTTCCCTGCTCTGTTCTCTCTGCCGGCAAAGAAATATCGATTTTTTCCGCCTCATATCTCTCCAGCAATTCTTTTGCCTTCATTTTTTTGTCAAGCTCAACCAGAAATCCGAGCGCCCATTCCTTCAGCTCATTGACTCCTTTTCCATAGTCAGCTCTCTGCTCCGGAGGGATATTCTTCATCTCCCGCATCAGAAGACCAATCTTACCTGTTTTTCCATCCAAAAATTTTTTTCTGAACTCATATGCCTCTTTGGAGGTTGTGATTGCCTCCGCGCCGGAAATGATTTCCTGCCTGATCTGTTCTAAACCTGCGTTCATTTTAAAACTCCTTTCTTGGTAATAAAAAAGTCCCTGTTACATTTTGTAACAAGGGACGAAGATTCCGCGGTACCACCCCAGTTCCTGCCATATGACAGACACCTCATTCACGTAACGTGTGTCAACGTCCGAATCTACTTAGAAAACCGTTCCATTCGGAAGCTCCGGTGGGAAATTCATCGCATTATCTGAACTTAAGGAAGCTTTCAGCCGGTGGCTTCCTCTCTCTGAAAGAAAATAATGTACTACTTGGCACCATCATTGCCTTATCTTATTTAAACTGTATTCAGTTTAGTTTAGTTTCTCTGTCTTGTCAAGTGGTTCCCTGGTTTTTCTTTTCCCTACAAAGAACTGGAATGCAGGCTTAAAGTATCTGTTCAGGAAAGCGCCTGCCATGACAATATACATACAGGCATACAGCCAGAGCATCAAAATGATAATGGTTGTCAGACTTCCGTAAGCACTGAAACCGTTAAACCGGTCCACATAAATGGAAAAGCCCCATGTAATAACACTCCAACCTATTGCAGCTACCACAGCCCCGGGAAGCTGCATCTTAAATCCAAGCTTTCCGCCCGGAACATAGGTATACATCAGTGCAATAAATATAGTAATAATAAACCATACAAAAAAGATTCTAAAGTGCATCAGCAGTTCAAACAGGTATGTACTCTGAGGGATCATCCCTTCCACAATATCAACAAGCGTATTTCCAAATACCATGATGATCAATGACACCAGCATAATGACGAGAATAGATACCGTATAAAAACTTGCCACAATTCTCAGAATGACATAATTTCGATTCTCTTCCACATCATTGATGGCATTTAATCCCCGCATCAGAGCCAGCATTCCTTTTCCCGCCGACCACAAAGTGACAATTGCCGTGACAGAAATAATTCCTATGGATTTGTCATATACGTCCTGAATAATGCTTGTAAAAAGCGCATCCATGGAATTAGGTGCAATGTTAGTGACAATCCTGAGGAGATTCGCCTCCGTAACAGGCGTATAGGGAATAACAGAGCAAAGCAGCATCAGCATGGGAATCAGAGACAAAAACAGGAAAAACGCCGTGCTTGCCGCAAATGCACTGATATTTTTTTTGCTCATATGTTTATTGAAATCGTATGCGATAAATATCAGCCTTCTCAGCATTTTTCTCTCCACTCATTACTTTCAATATATTTTCTTCAGGCTGCAATCAGGGTAGAAAAAGGCAAGGATCTCTTCACAGTCCATTCCCCTGTTTCCCATGACCTTTGCGCCATTCTGGCTCATGCCCACACCATGCCCGTATCCGCCGCCAAATATAGTATATCCTATCACATTTTCCTTATTTTTTACAACATCAATTACAAAATAGGCACTTGGCAGAATTTTCCCGGTCTCCATCTCGGTTCCGTCCTGCCTTACAATGCTGCCTCCGTTGTTTAAAATATACCTTATATTGTATTCTCCTTTGACCTCAAAGGTTCCTTGATCCGTCTCAAGGGTTAGCACATCCGCCACGCCACCCTCTCTTCTTTTCGTGACTGAAATATCATAGATCTTGTGAAACGATTCCTGCATGCGCTCTGCAATTTTTTCTGTATCCAGTTCTTTCACCTCATATTTCCAGCGATACCACGGTTCTTCCTTTTCATAGTCACTGTCATGAACGGATAAAATATAATCTCTGAATGTTTCCTCCCGGGTCATTTGCTGCGAAGCAAAATCCTGTTCCCTTATCTCATCGCCTGTTCCGCTCTCCGGATCATCTGCATCTGCCTGTGCAATATGACAGGAAGATAGGGAAATTTCTCTCTGTATTCCTCGTCCCATACGACCGCATCTGTGCCAAAACCGCAGGAGGTGGAATAATAATATGTGTTTACGGCCTGATCACCATAGTAAAGAAGTAACCCCGTTGTATCCTTTACCGCTTTTGTAGAATTCACATTTTCAGCTATATTGTTATAAACCTGATAATTCACGCTGTCATCCACATGCGCACCGATATCGGGCAGCCCCGGATGATTCAGATACCGGTAGGCATAGGTTCTGGCACAGACTGCCTGGGCTTTCAAAGCTGCCACAGGGTAGGAAGCCGGCATTTCACTGGGCACCACAGAATATAGATATTCCTCCAAAAGAAGCTCATTGATGAGAATCAGTCCATCCGTTGTCTTTACAATTTCCATCCTGCCCCTGTAAACCGGACTTCCCTGATTTCTTTCAATCGAATTAACCTTTATCTTTCCCGATCCGGCAGAAGGAATCAGCTCCACTCTGTCTCCCTTCAAATAATCACTTTCCCCGTCAAGGATGAGTTCTTCTCCTGCCGGAATCATTTCCGTTTTTCTGTCTTCATAGGAACCGTAAACAAGCTCTGTTTCGCAATCAGAAGTAAGCCTGATACATTCATGATAAAGAGATTGAAAACCGCTGTTCATGACGGCCACCCGGATACTTTCCATGTTCTCTTTGCGCACAATCAGAACCGCACATATTTTTCCGTCATCCATCACATAATCTGCGAAATCATAACCCACCTTCAATTCTGTCAAGTCTGCTTCCCGCAGTTCCTCATATAACTGATAGACTTTACAGCTTTCCTCAATTTCAAAAGTTCCCTTATCCTTCAGTTCCAGTTCTCTGTCTGAAATTCTGAGAAGAGTCCCACTCATTTTTTCCTCTTTGCTTTCTAATCTTGTCAGCCTGCCGCTATCAAAAATAAGATCAGCAACGCACTCTCTTTGGGGATTCATTAAAGCTTCTTCCTGTTCTTGTGCGTAAAACACCTCGAATCCGTTTACGAAAAACTGAATCTGATTCTCCCCCGCCTCCAGAATCCAGACATTGGCGAGTGTAATCTCTTTCTTCGTTTTCTCCCTCACTGTGAGCAGAACATCTCCACAGATGTAAGCTCTTATCACGGAAAAATAACATTCACCGAAAGCATCTGAAGTGCACCGGTATATCTTCCCATCTTCCGATAATACTTTGTCTTCTTCAAGGGGTTCCCCCGTTTCTTCCTCCCGGATTTTGTCACCGCCGGAAAGCACAGATATCTCTGTGAGCTTTATCCTGTCTTTCAGCCCATACAGCGCAAGAAGACGATCATAGCTTTGATACCAGTCCTCCTTCAGCAGATAAAAATCCTCCCTGTATTTTTCTTCCATTTCAAATTCATGATCATCCGTAAGCATTCTCACTAAATCTATGTAATCTCCGTAAAGGAGTTTTACGTATTCGTTCTCCGCATAACTTATCTTCTGCTGATCGAGCCATTTTCCCAGGTTCTCCGATACCGTTTCATTAAAGACCGCATTCTCTTTCAGTGCCTGCATCAAAATCACCGCATCCTCCACAGTGATTCCTTCTCCCTCCGGCTGTTTCATCCGAAATACTCTCGTATCCCTCTTCATCAGAATCAAAAAGCAGACAGCTAATAGTAAAATGAGCATTAATTTCATTAAAATCCGAAGTCTTGTTTTCATGAACAGCTTCCCCTTGTTTTATTTTCATGCCAAAAAGAAAAGCAGCCTGCTCAAGGCTGCTTTTCTTTCGTCCAATCAGACAACATACAAAAGTATGTTGTCATTTGGTATCCCCAAAATGCCGGTTCCTGCCTTTTGACTCCTAGCAATGCTAGGTGGGTGACCGCAGCCTATGCTTTTGCCTTCCCTTCCAATCCTTCTTTCGAAGTGAGGGCTTGACAGCCACAAGGCGATATAGGAATCCCGTTTAAAGTATCTGTAGGTTCAAAACTAACAGGAGTTGTCGCACATTTCAGGTTAATTTTATTATATCCAATCCCGTCATAAAATACAACCACTTTCCATCACAAATACTTTGAAAAAAATGGATATCTGTTCACTAAATCAGCTTTCTCTTTCTTGCCTCGGAGACAGCCGCCGCTTTTCCTTTGACGCCAAGCTTTTTATAATTTTCCTTACAATGGTATTTTACTGTTCCCACATTGACATCCAAAAGGCCTGCAATCTCCTCGTAAGTCATCCCCGCAGCCTGAAGCCGTAAAATTTTGATTGCATTTTCTGAAAAACTCAAATCAGATGAATTTTTCTTCAGATAAGAAGGATACAATCTGGTTATCTTTTCCGTTTCCGCAAGAACACTATCATAAAATTCCTGTTTTTTCACGGGAAGCTTTGCTTCATTTAAAAGTGGCAGAAGCGCCACACCTTCTCTGGACAGTAGTCTTACAAAGTGATACTCCTCTGCCATGGTATACACTTCCTCAAAGACTTCCTTCCAGTTCTCCCGCTCCATGCGGTACAAAAGAATTGCTCTTAAGATAAGCACCTCGATCTTTATGTAGGTGCGCTGCATTTTCTCGGCATAATAGGATATTTTTTCCAATAGGAACATTGCTTTTTCATAGCTTCCGTAGCTCATGTAGACCCTGATCTTCGTCAGATAACGATATCTTTCCATAGTAAAGAAATCATCCTGTTCATCAGGTGCCAGGTTCATCCATTCATCCACACCGGCCATTTCGCCCTGATACAGAAAAAGCCTGCACAGAAAAGCATCTATATTGATCAGGATTCTTCCGGGTGTTCCTGTTTCCTTCTGTACTTTTCTTTTAAAATTCTGCATCAGTTCCACTGCTTCTTTGGCTTCTCCGCCAAACAAACGCAGTCTTGCAAGGATCGCATTCCCCACAAAGCTCTGTTCCGGCTTTCCTCCCGCATCTGCCTGAAGCAGGCCTGTGGATACCAGGCGAAGCACTTCGTAATCATCCTCACCCTTTTCAAAAAAGCTCTCTGCCAGAGCAAGCTCCACCATTCCTCTTCCGTATTTACCAAAAACAACGGGAATCAGTTTTCCGATGCTTGCGGCAAGCTGTTTGTCTATTTTGCTCCATTCACAAAAGTCCTTGCCCCCGTTCATCTGGGATGGCAGACCGCTGGTAATACTGAATTCGGGCAACGATAATTTTCTGTTCAGCAAAAGGGTAGCGGCACTTTTAATCAGTTCGGCAATATCGGATGAGCCTCTGTGAGGCAGTGCGATATCCAGATAGGCGATCCAGTTTCTGGCATTTCTCTTTTCACCGCCTGTCAGGTCAGCTTCCTTTTTCTTAAGTACCCGGTACCATTCCTCACTTTCTTCCAGATGAAACATGAGAGATTCCAGCATGCTCATTCCGGCGATCAGTTCCAGGCTCTCTTCTATTTTTTCTTTGGGAAGCAAAAGATAATAATGTCTGAGTTCATATAAAAATCCGCTGTTTGGGTCTTTTCTTGCATTCTCTACCAGAATACTGCTGATACGGTTCTCATTTTTACACTGTTCAAACATCTGCAGTGCCTCTACCACCCTGCCCTGCTGTTCATAGAACCTTCCCGCATTGTAATACAGATCCATGCGGTAATCATCACTGTATTCTTGCAGAAGCTTTCTTCTGAGACAATTGAGCAAAGTTTTGTCTATGGTATAGACACCTGCTTCTTCCTTCAGAAAATTGCCTGCTCCCCTTGCCCTTTTGATCATTTCATATACGT
Source organism: uncultured Clostridium sp. (assembly GCA_945917985.1). Taxonomy (GTDB): domain Bacteria; phylum Bacillota; class Clostridia; order Lachnospirales; family Lachnospiraceae; genus Suilimivivens. Next base: position 40,167 of record CAMEIH010000018.1, read on the forward strand.
TTTTCTTGTCTGTGATTGCCTCTGCCATGCAGGCAGTAAAGGAATCCACAATCGAAAGTTGCAAAAGAAATTCCTGAAGTTCCACATTCCACTGATTGCAGACATTTTCATCCAGATAATCCCAAAACAGCTTTTGTACGCGATGTGTCAATTCCTCAATGTTTGAAACACCATTTTTGAGAAGATCGGCAACCATTTTTACCGTCATCCCATGTCCCCTTGAGAATTCAACCAGCATCGGGAGTTCATCTTCCTTGTAAGGTACATTACAATCGATAAAAAAGTTCTTTATACTTTGAGTTGAAAGCAGTAAATCCTCCTCATCAATTACTGTCATTGTGCGCATTTTCAAACTGACTTCCAGAAGCCAGCCGGGACACTCACATCTTCCGGACAAAATGATCCAGGTATCACCCTGTTTGATCAGCTGTACGATTCTCTCTCTGATGGAGGCAGGCTCTGCCCACTGGATATCATCAACAATCGCGATCTCTCCCTGTCCGAAATTCTCCGGCAGAAGATCCTTTTCCAGCACTTCTCCGGCAGAAAAATACCTGTATTTTTTCCCTTTAAAATAATGAGTTAAAAACGACGTCTTTCCATATCCCGTAGCACCGTAAAGATACACAGGATTTTTTAACTCTTGTGCCATTTTCATCTTCTTTCTTGCCCGTTCCGGGTATGTATAGTAATCCGTTATCTCTCTCATTTTTTCTTTCCTTTTATGAGATTTTTTAAACCAAATTCATAGGTAATAAAAAACAGTGCCGTCACTGTCACAAGCTGTGCCCTGTAGGTAAAAAAGTAATGCTGATACGCATGACTTTGAAGCGCCATATATCTCAGATAAGGGACAAAACCAAGCAGCAGGCATAAGGAGATCATTTCCCATGAATAATTCTTTGCCCGGAACATGTAAATAACAGCAATACACAGAAAAAGTACACCAATGCAGATCCAGAACACAACTCCCATCTGCATCTCCTCCCGAAAGGGAAACAGGCAGCCCTGATTTCTGAAAATCGCCCCTGTAAAGCGCTGGAAGCCGGATGCCTCCGGATCCAGGTTGGTATTGCCAAGATAAACCGTACCGCTGATCCGATACTCTGCCGATTCAAGTGCACTGCCAAGGGCCTGCCACCCCAAAGCTCCCACTGCCAGAAGCCATTTGAGCACAAACATAAAACCATAGGAAGCTCCCCAGATCACTCCGCAGACAGCCATCCTTCCTGTTTCCTTCCGAAAGCCTTCAAGCTCTCCTGCCTCATAGCGAAGCACAAGAAGGATCAGCAGAGGGATCGTGACCGTCAAAGTCTCCGTGGTAAGGAAATCAAAAAAGCAAGTAAACACACCGGAAGCAGCCATAAGCAAAAACACGCTTCGATATAGCCTCTCCGTGTCCTTTCTTCCTCTGAAAAGAAAAACTGATATGATGGAAATCACATTCATCACAAGAAAGGTGGTAATATACTCAATGCACATGGCACACATCCATGCCTGCACAATCAGATTGCCCAGAAGATAACAGACAGACAGCGCCTTTGCCTTCTGTCTCCACAAAAGCAGGAAAACCGCCAGGGTCAGAATCAGAAGCACCGCCCCCAGAAACAATCTGGCACCTTCTATTCCCGTAAACACAAACAGAGGGTGAAGCAGCACCATCCCGCCGTGCCAGTAGCGGAAATAATCGATATTGGGTTCTTTCTCCTCCTTAAGGCTGTCCCAAAGACTTACTTCTACCGATTCCAGTTCCGGATTATAGTAGGAAGCCCTGATCAGCGATCCGGCAAGATCATCCCCCGAGATATGATACATAATATTCACCAGAATACAGTCCGCATAATTATCCTGTCTGGTATTAAACTGGTCTTCCACCAGCAAAGGAAAAAGCTCGTGATCCTTAAAATATTCCCCGCTCTCAAGACAGGACTGTGTAATCGCACTTTTGGGGATCAGTCCGGTCAGAAAAAGCAACAGCATACAGACGATCGCACTGACCGCCGCCATGCCTAAAACCTTTCCCCCTATGATGAAGCTTTCCTTTTTCATTGCTATCTTTTTCATGTTACTTTTTGTTAACCTTACTTAAAATTCTTTTTTAATTTCATAATCAGTGTAAGATGCCGCATGCCGTCGCGCACGGTTCTTAAATGAGATTTATGTCCTCTTCCATCCCGATAAAGAATCACCGGTGTCTGACTGATCTTCTGTCCGCAAAGAGCTGCCCTTCCGATCATCTCTGTGGCAAATTCCATGCCGCTGCACTCGCAGGAAAGTGCAAGGAAGCTGTCCTTTTTGACTCCGCGAAGACCGCAGTGGAAATCACGGACATCCGTTCCAAAGCACATTCTTCCAAGGAAAGAAAGCACCGGAACTCCCAGATACCTGTGAGAAAAGGACATGGCACCCTTTTCACAGGGAAAAGCAAACCGGTCGCCGATCACCATATCTGCTCCGCCGCGCAGTTCCCACACAAAAGGCCATAGTTCATCAAAGTGATAGCTGCAGTCGCAGTCTGCCATGATCACATAATCGCCTGCCGCATGTTCGATCCCATAGCGCAGCGCATTGCCGTAGCCCTTTTCCTCGCAGCAGATGACCCTTGCGTCAGCATCTGTTGCTCTCTTTACGGATGCATCCGTACTTCCATTATCCACTACCAGCACTTCACCGTCAATCCCGCACTGCACAAAAAAGGCTGCAGCCTGCTTAACGCAGACCGCAACCGTATTTTCTTCGTTTAAACATGGTAAAAGTATTGTCAATTCCATCCGTATAAGTTTCCTAAATAGGTAAATCCATAAAACTGTGCCCCATCCGTTGGAGCCTGCCCTGCCGGTATCGTAAAGGTTTTCATACTTCCGTCTTTATCCTTAAAGGTTGTCTTAAGACTCACATCAGGACGTTTACTCAGTTCATTCAGTATGAATGATGTGTAACAACTGAAGTTGCTCGTTGTAATCTCCACGGTTCCGTTCTCGGGAGCTTCCTTTATCATCTTGACAATATTTTTCACAAAGGTCATAGCTCCTGATATGACATAGCTGTCATCCACCGCTCCGCACGAACACTTATGTTCCATCAGTCCGTCTGAGGTTTCTGTGGGTTCGATTGTCTCTACCCACTCAAAATAATGCTCATGCTTATAGGAACTGCCACTGTCTGATGTCGATGAAGCGATAGATTGTAACTTGATTATGTAATTGTAATTAGCACTATCAATACTAGCACTATAAGCGGTTACTTTATATTCTTTCCCTACCGGCAATTCATATTCACCAAAATAAGGGGAGCTATTTCCATCATTTAATGATGTTACGATTTCATCCCCATCAATAATAACCGTTAATTTTCCACCACTTTGTTGCGAAACTCCTTTGATAATATCTCCGCCATGCAAAATCTGATTTTCTGTCAAATTGGTACTTGCATTATCAGCATCCAAATTTATTGTTGCCGCCAGCACCGTCATACTGCTTCCAAACATCATGATCATTGCAAGCAGCAATGCCAACAGACCTTTTCCTCTCTTTTTCAATTCCTTCTTGTCCATTTGAATGTCCTCCTTTTCCATTGCTCTTTGATTAGTTTACAGGAGTCAAAGTAAAAAAGCAACTATCCAAAAGGGTAGTTTGGGCTTCATTTAGGAAATAAATCTCTATAATTTTTTATAAGGGAAAAAAATTTTTCATACAACAAAACAGTTTCACTTGCCAAAAAAACAGACACCAGTCTGCCTTTGGCAAATCTGATGTCTGTTATTTTTTACATGTTTTTCAACATATTATTTTAACCAGTTTCCTGTTCTTAGTTTAAAGCGTCAACCAGCTTCTGAACTGCAGCGAGTGCTTCATCAGGAAGCTTGTCATATCCTGCCTTCTTCTCAGCGAAGCCCTTAACAGCATCTACACGGGTCTGCATAGCGGACTTAAGTGCTGCCTTGTATTCAGGATCGTTTAAGTCGGGTGTGAAGTCACCTGTCTTGCCGGACCAGTCGTTCATGATCTCGATATCTTCGAAAGGTCCCCACTGCTCGAATTTAGCCTTTCCTTCAACGATTGTCTCAAGGATGCCGAGAGTATCTTCCTTCTGGCACTTGTGTCCCATGAAGTCACCTGTGTTAACGATGTAGCATGCTACGTTCTTCTCTTCTACCAGCTTCTTGAACTTCTCATAGTCGTTAACAAGAGGATAAGTTCTGAAGGGGTTAGCATAAGGTACAATACGGATTGCATTTAAGTCTGTACCTGCTGCAACACGCTCTGCTGTAGATGTCTTGGTAGCAAGGGTAGCACCCATAACTGATGCTAAAGCTGCACCTTTCAGTTTTACTACAGGAGGAATGGTAGGATCTTTCATGATCCAGAAGATTGCGTTAACGGGAGCGTCAATCTTGTCTACTCTGTTAGGAGACCATAATTTGGACTTGATTGCACGTCCGTTACCGTTTCTGATATCTTCTGTTACCAGCTGAATCTTGC
>CAMEIH010000019.1 GCA_945917985.1 uncultured Clostridium sp.
GGAATTCAGTCTGATCCTATGGAATTTTTAAAAGAATTGTCTAATCAGATATAGTATGTTAAACTTAGAAACGAAATGATGGAAAGCGGGGAAAGAGAATGTCCACAGATGAAGAATACTTAGATAGTCTTTTAAAATCCATGGAAGAAAATCCTGTCGCAAACAGAACAGATTTTCCGTCGATTTTTCAGGAGGAAGAACCGCTTAAGGAAAAGACGGTTTTTAAGGATATAGAGCCGGAGGAAACAGAGAGTTTTACAGAGAGATCTGAAGAAGAACCGAAGCCGGAAGAATTTATAAGCGATGACAAAGAGATTGAGCCTGTAGAGGCGAAACCGGAAGAAACTCCCGTATTATCGGAGGAAGAGGCATGGAAAGAAAGCCTTGATGAGCTTTTGGCAGGTGCTGAGGATGGCTTGACAGAGAAAGAATCAGAAGAGGATGAAGCTTTGGATGAAGACGAACTGAGCTCTCTTTTTGATGCTCTGGAAAATGATCAGGATAATATAACCGACAAGCAGTCGGAAATCAATGAACTTGAAGGACTTGATGTGACAGATCTTATCGATCATATGGACAGTACCGACGAGGATTTGAATGAAATTAATGATCTGCTCAAAAAAACTGATCTCAATGAAGCAATTGATACATCTACATCTGAAGAAATATCTTCGCAAGGAGATGAATCTTCAGATGATGATATGCTGGAACTTTTAAACAGCATGAATAAAGAACCGACTGTTTCAGGAGAGGAAGAGATTACTTCAAAAAAGAAGAAAAAAGCCTTTTCATTACCTTTTGGAAAGAAGAAGGAATCAAAACAAAAAACGGATGCTTCAGGGGAAAATTCGGCAAATTCAGAGGAAGATGGGAAAGAAAAGAAAAAAGGCTTTTGGCATCGACTTATGGAAGAACTGACCAGGGAGGAAGAGGAGCCGGAGAATCTGGAGCCTGTCGATGAAAATGAGGAAATTCTGAAGGAACTGGAAGCGGAAGATCAGATCAAAGAAAAGAAAAAGAATAAGAAAGAAAAAAAGAAAAAGGATAAAAAAGGGAAAAAGAGCAAGAACACCTCGGCTGATGAAGAAAATGAGGATGCTTCAGGAGAGGAAGAAGGCAAGAAAAAGAAGAAAAAGCCGAAGCGTGAGAAGAAAGAAAAAGCGAAAGGGCCAAAGGAAAAATCTCCCAAAACACTAAGCAAAAAGATGCTCTTTTCGATGATTGCATTCTGCGCTACCATTATTGCTGCAATAGTTCTGCTCAGTATTTTCCTGCCTGATTATGCAGATAAAAAGAATGCAAGAACTGCATTTTATACAGGAGATTACAGTAAGGTATATGAACTTTTGTATGACAAGAATCTGAATCAAAGTGATCAGCTGATTTTTGAAAGAGCAAATGTTGTTCTGAAGCTGCAAAGAAGATTGGATTCCTATGAACTGAATAAAAAGATCGGACAAGAGGCGGAGGCCCTTGATGCATTGCTTCAGGGAACCTTGAAATATGAAGAAATATTAAGTGATGCGACTTATGGAGCTGAAGAGGAGTTGCAGGCCCTTTACCGAAAAATTTTGGACCATCTGGAGCAGGACTATGGAATCGGTGAGGAAGAAGCAAGAACGATCAATTCTTATGATAGCGAAACCTACAGCAGAAAGATATATTCTGTTGTGAATGGCGAGGACTTTTCTGACCTTGAGCAGGAATCGGGCGAGGAAGGGAAAACGGCAGATAATGATAAACTGCAGGATGTTTTGCCTGAGGAAGAAGATTTGATTCAGGCAGAACCATAAATTTTGCAACAGATATTCATAAGAGGACAGCATGGAGGGCATAAGAAATGACAGCAATTATTGATTATGATGCAGGCAATATCAGAAGCGTGGAAAAAGCATTACAGTCACTTTCGGAGGAGGCTGTTGTTACACGAGACAGAGATACTATTCTAAATGCAGACAGGGTAATCTTACCGGGAGTTGGAGCATTTGGTGATGCCATGGAGAAAATCAGAGGATATGGACTTGAAGAAGTGATCAAGGAAGTGGTTGCCAACAAAACACCTTTTCTTGGTATTTGTTTAGGACTTCAGCTGATGTTTGAACGCAGTGATGAGAGCAGGGGTGTTCCCGGCCTTGGACTTTTAAAAGGAGAAATCCTTCGAATCCCGGAGTCTGAGGGCTTAAAGATTCCGCATATCGGCTGGAATTCCTTGACTTTTCCCAATAAGGGAAGGCTGTTTGAGGGAATACCTGAAAATTCCTATGTATATTTTGTGCATTCCTATTATTTGAAAGCTACTGATGAAAAGATTGTAACTGCGGCGACTGAATATGGAACCACGATTCATGCTTCCGTGGAAAAGGACAATATTTTTGCATGTCAGTTTCACCCGGAAAAGAGTTCGGATGTTGGGCTAAGAATTTTGAAAAATTTTATCGCCATAAAAAGGGAGGGCTAGAATATGCATACCAAAAGAATAATCCCTTGTCTGGATGTGAATAATGGAAGAGTGGTAAAAGGAACGAATTTCATTAATTTGAGAGATGCCGGTGACCCTATCGAAGTGGGAAAAATGTATGATAAGGCCGGGGCAGATGAGTTGGTTTTTCTTGACATTACTGCTTCTTCTGATGCCAGAAATATAAAAGCGGAACTGGTCAGAAGGGTAGCTGAAACTATTTTTATTCCCTTTACTGTCGGAGGCGGTATCAGAACAGTTGAGGATTTTAAGATGATCCTGAGAGAGGGCGCAGATAAGGTGGCCGTGAATTCCGCAGCAATCATGAATCCGACGCTGATCAGCGAGGCAGCGGAAAAATTCGGAAGTCAGTGTGTTGTGGTTGCCATTGATGCCAAGAGACGCATGGATGGCGGCTGGAATATTTATAAGAATGGCGGCCGCGTGGATATGGGCATTGATGCCATAGAGTGGGCCGTGAAAGCGGAAAAACTGGGAGCAGGAGAAATCCTTTTGACCAGTATGGATTGTGATGGCACCAAAGCCGGATATGATATAGAACTTACAAGAACTGTAGCGGAAAATGTTTCTATTCCGGTCATTGCATCAGGCGGTGCCGGAACAAAAGAACACTTTTATGAAGCATTGACGGAAGGAAAAGCTGAGGCAGCTCTTGCAGCATCTCTTTTCCATTATAAAGAACTGGAAATAGGCGATGTGAAAAAATATCTGAGAGACAAAGGAGTTTCCGTGCGATTATGGGAATGATTACAAATGACTGGCTGGATACCATAAAAGGCGAGTTCGCAAAGCCTTACTATAAGGAGTTATATCAATTTGTATTGAAAGAATATAATACCCATGTAGTTTACCCGCCTGCAGATGATATTTTTAATGCGTTTCATTTTACACCATTAAGCAAAGTAAAAGTCGTGATTCTGGGACAGGACCCGTATCATAATGAACATCAGGCACACGGACTCAGTTTCTCTGTGTTGCCGGATCAGCCGGAAATTCCGCCTTCTCTTCAAAATATTTATCAGGAGCTTAAGGATGATCTTGGTTGCTACATTCCCAACAATGGATATCTGAAGAAATGGGCCGATCAGGGAGTGCTGATGCTGAATACGGTTCTCACGGTACGTGCCCATCAGGCCAATTCCCATCAGGGAAAGGGATGGGAGCAGTTTACGGATGCCATCATCAATGCTGTTAATGCTCAGGACAGACCAATTGTGTATCTGCTTTGGGGGAGACCGGCGCAGAGCAAAATTCCCATGCTGACAAATCCGCAGCATCTGATTTTGACAGCACCTCACCCAAGCCCGCTTTCCGCTTACAGAGGTTTTTTCGGATGTAAGCATTTCAGTAAGACCAATGAATTTTTGCAAAGCCATGGAATGGAACCGATCGATTGGCAGATTGAAAATATCTGATTGAGAAATTTTGATCATTAAAATTGAATGAATAGATAATTGTCCTGTTGACAAACAGAAAGCGTTGTATTATAGTGTTCCTAAAAAGAACTACTATTGCAATGCTTTTTTCTTTTATGACAGACAGCTTGCAAAGTGATTTTTTGATTGTATATTGGCTTGTTCTGACAGTTATGGAGAGAAGCATGGAAGAGAACACAATACTTGATAAATTGGGATTGTTTGGTCTTACCAGACAGGAGGCAGCTATTTATCTGTGCCTGTATCGAAACGGGGGACTTTCCGGTTATGAGGTATCCAAACTCACAGGAATATCGAGATCTAACGTCTACAGTGGATTATCGGGACTTGCGGATAAAGGAGCAGCTTGTTTAGAGGAAGGAAGTACCAGCAAATATATAGCGGTATCCATTAAGGAGTTTTGTGAGAATAAGATCAGAAGCCTGAACAGGGAGAAAGAAAGTCTAATTCAAAATATTCCTGATATGAAGGAAAAAGAAATAGGATATATAACCATTACCGGAAGCAGGAATATCTGGAATAAGATGATTACCATGATAGAAGAGGCGGAAAAGAGAATTTATTTTTCGGCATCTCTCCCTGTAATAGAGCAGCTTGGAGAAGAATTTACCAAAGTGCTGGATCGTAAAATCAAGCTGGTCTTTATCACAGATGGTATGCCAAAAGAAGACTCTTTTATGAAAGATGCCATTTGTTATATTGGCGACGCCAGAGAAAACAGCATCAGGCTGATCATTGATTCTGAGTATGCGTTGACCGGAGAATTAACAGGAAAAAAGGATGATACCTGTCTGTATACAGGACAGGATAATTTTATCAGAGTGTTTAAAGAGGCTCTGCGTAATGAGATGAAGCTGATAGAGCTTACGGAAGGAGAAAATAAAAATGAATAAGGTACCGTTTGTAACAAAAGAAAAGGTGGATGAGATCGTAAAGAAATATCCCACGCCTTTCCACATTTATGATGAAAAAGGGATCAGGGAAAATGCCAGAGCTGTCAAAGAAGCGTTTGCATGGAATCCCGGATTTAAAGAATATTTTGCGGTAAAGGCAACGCCCAATCCGTGTTTGATTCAGATTCTAAGAGAATACGGTTGTGGCTGTGACTGTTCTTCCATGACAGAACTGATGCTCAGCAAAGCCATGGATGTACCCGGAAGCGATATTATGTTTTCCTCCAATGATACTCCCGCAGAGGAATATGCCTATGCAGCGAAAATCGGTGCGATCATCAATCTGGATGATATCACACATATTGACTTTGTGGAGAAGATTCTTGGAAAGCTTCCGGAGACCATGAGCTGCCGTTTTAATCCGGGTGGAGTATTTCAGATGAGTAACGGAATCATGGATAATCCGGGAGATGCTAAATACGGTTTTACCACGGAGCAGATGTTTGAAGGATACAGGATATTAAAAGAGAAGGGTGTAAAGAATTTTGGTATGCACGCTTTTCTTGCCAGTAATACAGTGACAAATGAGTATTATCCGATGCTTGCAAAACAGCTCTTTGAACTGGCTGTTAAGCTGGAAAAGGAGACAGGAGCCGACATCAAATTTATTAATCTGTCAGGTGGTGTGGGAATTCCTTATAAGCCGGATCAGGAGCCGAATGATATCAGAGCAATCGGTGAGGGAGTGCGAAAGGTGTACGAGGAGATTCTGGTACCGGCAGGCATGGGTGATATCGCTATTTATACTGAGATGGGACGCTTTATGATGGGACCGTACGGTCAGCTTGTTACCACAGCAATCCATGAAAAGCACACCCACAAGGAATATATCGGCGTGGATGCCTGTGCTGTCAATCTCATGCGTCCTGCCATGTATGGTGCTTATCACCATATTACGGTTCTCGGAAAAGAGGATGCGGTTTGTGATCATAAATATGATGTGACAGGGTCGCTTTGTGAGAACAATGATAAATTTGCAGTGGACAGAATGCTTCCTGAGATTGCAATGGGTGATTATCTTGTTATCCATGATACCGGTGCCCACGGATATGCCATGGGATACAATTATAACGGTAAATTGAAATCGGCAGAGCTTCTTCTTAAGGAAAACGGCAGTGTTGAGTTGATCAGAAGAGCAGAGACACCAAAGGATTATTTTGCAACGCTTGATTGTCTTCCGGTCTACAATAAAATAGAATTCTAAAAAGAAAAACTTGTCAATAACAGCCGGATATGCTATTATAATATTCGGCTGTTATCAAATGACAGTATAAATAAGCCGGCATGTCGGAATGGCAGACGAGGCAGACTCAAAATCTGTTGTGGGCAACCACGTGTGGGTTCAAGTCCCACTGCCGGCAGTAAAGCACTATGCATTGCATAGTGCTTTTTTTATCCTATCAGACGATTTGCAGAGCGTACCGACATTTGGTTTTATGAAATAAATTGCAAAGCGTTGTCTGCGTTTGGTTGTCAATGACTGCGGAATATGGTATGATTACATTCAGTTGTTAACAAAATCACCGAATTTTTAAGAGGTGAGAAAATGATATGAATTGTAAAGAAATAGAAAAGATGATTCCTGCATTTTTGGAGGATGAACTTGATACGGAAGATCTGCATGATTTTATAGAGCATATTGAAAAATGCAAAGAATGCAAGGAAGAGCTTTCCATACAGTTCCTTGTTTCGGAAGGTATGGCAAGGTTGGAAACAGGAAATGTATTTGATTTGCAGAACGAACTCGCAGCGCGAATTGTAAATGCGGAGCATGCTCTTAAGGTACGCGAAAACATGAAATGGCTGCTGTATATGCTGGAGGGTCTTGTAGTTGTACTCTTGATTACACTGATAGCATTGTTTATTCTTTTATAGAGAATGGATGTTAAATAGAAAGGTATGGTTATTTCCATGGAAAAACTGGTTTTGATTGATGGCCACAGTATCCTGAACAGAGCTTTTTACGGGGTACCGGATCTGACAAACAGCGCCGGATTACACACAAATGCGGTATATGGATTTTTAAATATCATGTTTAAGATTTTGGAAGAGGAAAAGCCCGATTATCTGACGGTCGCATTTGATGTACATGCACCCACCTTTCGTCATGAAATTTATAAGGAATATAAGGGAACCAGAAAACCTATGCCTCAGGAATTGCGGGAGCAGGTGCCTGTTATGAAGGAAGTTTTAAACGCCATGGGTATTAAGATCATGGAGCAGGCGGGACTGGAAGCAGACGATATACTGGGAACTTTGGCAAAGCGTGCGGAAAAGATGGGGATGGATGTCTCTTTAGTGTCGGGAGACAGGGACCTTTTGCAGATTGCCACTGACAGGATTAAAATCAGGATACCGAAGACCAAGGGCGGAAAAACGGAGATTGAGGATTACTATGCGAAGGATGTGGAGGAAAAGTATCAGGTAAATCCCAAACAGTTTATCGATCTTAAGGCATTGATGGGAGATACTGCAGATAACATTCCGGGTGTCCCTAAGATTGGCGAAAAAACGGCTACCGGACTGATGGTAGAATTTGGTTCTCTTGAAAATATCTATGTTCATATAGAAGAAATCAGTAAAAAATCAGTAAGGGAATCTTTGGCGGAGAATAGAGATCTGGCTGATTTGAGTAAGGTACTTGCTACAATTAATGTGGACAGCCCTATTACTTTTGAATATGAAGAAGCCAGAGTTCATGATTTTTATACAGATGATGCTTATAAGTTGTTTAAAAAGCTGGAATTCAAAAATTTCCTTTCCAGGTTTGAGACAGGTGTTTCCAATGGAGATATCGTCAGTAAATTTCATATGATCACAGAGCTTTCCGATGCAGAAAATGTGTTTGAGAAAGCCCGTATGTCTTCTGAGGAGATTGGCATTTATCTTGTGATTGATGAATGGAATCGGATAATTCTTGCCGTATGCCTTTCTCTGCCGGATGGTGCAACCTATTTTATCAAGAACGAAGGTCTTGTGACAGAAAAGTACCTTGCGGATAAGGTAAGACAGCTTGCAAATGAGGTTAAGCTGGCTTGCGGAGATGTGAAACGTTATTATGAATTCTTTCAAAATGAAAATACGGAACAGTTTTTTGATGTGATACTGGGAGCTTATCTTTTAAATCCCTTAAAAAATGATTATGACCTTGAAGATGTTGCCAACGAACATCTGGGGCTGATGGTTCCCGAGAGTTCCAGACTTTTTGGGAAAATGTCTATTGACAGGGCACTTCCGGAAAAGGAGCAGGAAGTGTTTGAATATGCATGTTATCTTGCCTATACCGCATTGAAGGCAGCACCGGTCATCAGGGAAAAACTGGCGCAGACCGGCATGCTTTCCCTGATGAATGAAATAGAGATGCCTCTTTCTTATGTGCTTTACGATATGGAGAAAGAGGGAATTATGATAAAGCCGGAGGAGCTGAAAGCTTATGGCGAAAAGCTTCTATTAAGAATCGGGGAGCTTGAACAGGAAATCTATAAGAAAGCAGGCTGTGAGTTTAATATCAATTCTCCGAAGCAGCTGGGAGAGATTTTATTTGAAAAAATGAATCTACCGGGTGGTAAGAAGACGAAGACCGGCTATTCCACAGCAGCCGATGTGCTTGATAAACTGGCACAGCAGTATCCTGTTGTCGCGGATATACTGGAATACAGAGCCCTTACCAAGCTGAAATCTACTTATGCGGACGGGCTGATCGCTTATATCAGGGAGGAAAACAGAATCCATTCCAATTTTAATCAGACGATTACCGCTACCGGACGAATCAGTTCCACGGAGCCGAATCTTCAGAACATTCCTATGAAGACAGAACTCGGAAGACAGATCCGTAAGGTATTTGTCCCGAAGGAGGGATACCTTTTTACCGATGCGGATTACTCTCAGATAGAGCTTCGTGTACTGGCTCACATGTCAGGAGATAAGCAGCTGATCGAGGCATATCAGATGAATGAGGATATTCACAGGGTTACGGCTTCCAAAGTGTTCCACACGCCCTTTGAAGAAGTGACGGATCTTCAGAGAAGAAATGCAAAGGCAGTGAATTTTGGTATTGTTTATGGCATCAGTTCCTTTGGACTCAGTCAGGATCTAAGCATTTCCAAGAAAGAGGCGGCTGAATATATCGAGCAATATTTTGAAACTTATCCGGGAATCAAAAAATTCCTGGATGATTCGGTGGAAAACGCCAAGAAAAACGGTTATGTGACTACCATGTTCGGAAGGAGAAGACCGGTCCCTGAGTTGTCATCAAGCAATTTTATGCAGCGCTCCTTTGGAGAGAGAGTTGCCATGAATTCACCCATTCAGGGCACTGCGGCGGATATCATTAAAATTGCCATGATCAGGGTGTGGAAGAGACTGAAGGAAGAAAACTTGTCCTCGAAGCTGATCCTTCAGATTCATGATGAACTCCTGATTGAAACGAAAGCGGAGGAAAAGGATCAGGTTGCGGCAATTCTGGAAGAGGAAATGAAAGGTGCTGCAGATCTTTCCGTAAAGCTGGAAATTGATCTTCATACGGGAAATAACTGGTACGAGGCGAAATAAAATGAGAGTCATTGGAATTACGGGCGGTGTAGGTGCAGGGAAAAGTGCTGTTCTTGCCTATATCAAAGAAAAATATAACTGCAGGATTCTGCTTGCAGATGAGGCGGCACATCTGGTAAAGAAACCGGGGCAACCCTGCTACGAAAAGCTCGTGAAGCTTCTTTCAAGAGAAATTCTGAATGGGGATGGCTCCATCAATAAGCAGAAAATGGCGGAAAAAATTTTTGCTTCTGAAGACATTCTTTCTAAGGTAAACCGGATCATTCATCCCGCAGTAAAGGAGTTGATCCTGAATGCCATAGAGGAAGAGAGAAAACGAAATCTATATGATTTTTTCTTCCTGGAGGCAGCCCTTTTGATTGAGGGCGGTTACTTGGAAATTGTGGATGAAATGTGGTATATTTATGCAAGAGAAGAGGCCCGAAGACAAAGGCTTCGGACAACCCGAAACTATTCGGATGAAAAAATAGATGCTATTATGGGCAGTCAGCTGAAGGAAGAGGAATTTCGGAAATATTGTAATGTAGTGATTGATAACAGTGATACATTGACTGACGCATATCGTCAGATTGATGAGAAGTTGGGGGAGTATCTGTGGCAGAAGTAAATGGATATGCCGGGCAACTGGTTTTTGGACTGGATATCGGAACGAGAAGCATTGTCGGCACGGTAGGATATAAAGATGGAGACCGTTTTGTAGTGGTCGCACAGCGGGTCAAAGAGCATGAGACGAGGGCCATGCTGGATGGGCAGATTCATGATATTAACAAAGTCGGCGAAACCATCAGAGTGGTGAAGGAAGAGTTGGAGGATGCAATCGGCAGAAAGCTTACGGAAGTCTGTATTGCTGCCGCAGGACGTGTCCTTTTAACTGTGACGACCCATGTAGAATACCCATATGGCAGTGATAAGGAAATCGGCAGCGAGGATATCTATGCCCTTACCTCTGCCGGTGTGGAAAAGGCATATAAGGAATTTTTGGAAAGCCGTCAGAGTGAGGATATGAAATTTTACTGTGTGGGATATTCGGTAGTAAGGTTTTATTTGAATGGATATCCCATGGGCAATCTGGAAGGACACAAAGCAAGAACCATTGGAGAAGATCTGATCGCCACATTCCTTCCGGAGGATGTTGTGGATGGCCTTTACAAAGCCGTTGAGCTTGCAGGGCTATCTGTAGCAAATATGACACTTGAGCCTATTGCTGCAATTCAGGTTGCCATACCGGAACGGTTTCGTATGCTGAATATTGCGTTGATCGATGTGGGGGCAGGAACCAGTGATATTTCCATCACGAATGATGGCTGTATCATTGCCTATGGCATGATTCCTGTTGCGGGAGATGCCCTGACAGAGGCAATTGCCAAACATTGTCTGGTGGACTTTTCCACAGCTGAGAAGATCAAGCGTGAGGCAGGCGATAGAGAGTGTGTTTCTTTTGAAGACATTATGTTTTTGCCTCAAACCATGAAAAGCAGCGAGGTTCTTGCTGTGACCAATCCTATTGTAAAGGATATGGCAAAGCAGGTTTCCGATAAAATCAAGGAACTGAACGGAGGAAAACCGGTCAGTGCAGTCTTCGTGGTAGGAGGTGGCGGTAAGATCCCGGGATACACGGAAGCGGTAGCAGAAGAACTTGGAATTGCCAGGGAGCGTGTGGCACTCCGCGGTGAGGAAGTCATGCAGCAGATTGTGTTTGAAGAGGACATCAAGAAGGACAGCCTTCTCGTAACGCCCATCGGTATCTGCCTGAATTTTTACGAACAGAGCAATAATTTTATCTATGTAAGCTTTAATGATAAAAAAATTAAGATGTATGATAACAACAAGCTTACGGTTGCAGATGCAGCCATGCAGGCGGGATTCCCCAATGACGGACTATTCCCGAAACGGGGAAAAGCACTCGAGTTTACGGTAAACGGAAAAGCTCGTATGGTGAGAGGTGAATTCGGTGAAGCCGCTGTGATCACAGTGAATGGAAACACAGCAGATATCAATACGCCCGTTCATGCAAATGATATCGTTGAGGTAAGCAGATCTACAGCAGGGAAGAAAGCCGCCTGTACAATTTCGGAACTTCCGGAGTCCGGAGATAATATTTCAGTGAATGTGAACGGACAGAAGATTGCAATGCCGAAGTTTGCCAGCGTTAACGGTCTTTTGCAGTCCGGATATTATGAAATACAGGAAAATGATGCTGTGGAGATGCTGAATTTTTATACGGTAAAGCAGATCACGGAATTTATGGATGTGATTCTTGATTCCAATATGAACATTTATGTGAATAATAAGCTGGCAGATATGGACACACCGGTTTATGATAATTTTTCTGTGGTATGGACGCTTGGTCAGATGGATTCTGTAAGCAGTCAGGAAGAGACGCAGCAGAAGGAAGAACAGAACCGGGAGCAGGAAAAAGAGCAGGATAAAAATGAGGAACCGGTACAGGAACCTGCTGTTCACAGTATTGTGGTACTGGTAAACAAAGCGCCGGTAACACTTGAAGGAAAAACGGGCTATATTTTTGTTGATGTGTTTGATAAAATAGATTTTGATCTGTCAAGGCCAAAGGGGAAGGGAATTGTCACTACCCTGAACGGCAGACCGGCTCAGTATATGGAACCAATCCGTGATGGGGATGTGATTGAAATATACTGGCAGGAATAAGGATAAACAGAGGTGTAACATGAGACTTTGCAGTATTGCAAGCGGAAGCAGCGGCAACTGTATTTATGTCGGCTCCGATTCTACCCATCTGTTGATCGATGTGGGAATCAGCGGCAAACGGACAGAACAGGGATTGAATGAACTTGATCTTTCCATGAAAGATATTGACGGTATTTTTATTACCCATGAACATACGGATCATATCGCAGGACTTGGGGTCCTTGCAAGAAAGTATGAAGTGCCTGTCTACGCAACAAAAGGAACCATAGAGGCAATTAAAAATACATCCTCTGTGGGGGAAATCCCGGAGGAGCTGTTTCAGATAGTGGCGCCTGACGAAAAGATCATTGTTAAAGATCTTGTCTGTAATCCCATGCGCATATCCCATGATGCAGCAGATCCCGTAGCATACAGGATCTCCCATGGAAAAAAGAGAGTGGCAATTGTTACTGACCTTGGTAATTACAATGATTATACTGTGGAATCACTAAAGGGAATGGATGCTCTTTTGCTGGAAGCAAACCATGATGTGAATATGCTTCAGGTGGGACCTTATCCATATTACTTAAAACAGCGCATTTTGGGTGACAGGGGACATCTTTCCAATGAAAGGGCAGGACAGCTTCTTTGCAGACTGTTGCATGATAAGCTTCAGGCGGTGGTGCTTGGACATCTCAGCAAGGAAAACAACATGCCGGAGCTTGCCTATGAAGCGGTGCGGGTAGAGGTTACCATGGCAGATACAGACATTAAAATAAGTGACATCCCCATGCAGGTGGCGAAAAGAAGTGAAAGGTCGGAAGCAATCTATATTGCATAGATGTTAGGTTGCAAACAGACTTTTTGGATAAAAGAGAGGAGAAAAAATGAACAGAACAATTATTACGGTAGTAGGAAAAGACACAGTTGGTATCATCGCAAAGGTTTGCACTTATCTCGCAGAAAACAGCATTAATATCCTGGATATTTCACAGACTATTGTTCAGGGATATTTCAACATGATGATGATCGTTGATACAAATAAAGCGACGAAGCATTTTGGGGAGATCGCCGATGAACTTCAGACACTGGGCGAAGAGATCGGCGTTGTTATCAAGTGCCAGAAGGAAGAAATTTTTGATAAAATGCATAGAATCTAAAATGTGCGGAACGCATCTTAGACATAGGAGATAACGGCATGATAAATTTATTTGAAGTAGTGGAAACCAATGAAATGATCACCAAAGAGAACCTGGATGTAAGAACCATTACGCTGGGTATCAGCCTTCTTGACTGTATTGATTCGGATTTAAATCGATTAAATGAGAAAATATATCGCAAAATATATGATGCGGCAAAGGATTTGGTAAAGACAGGTGAGGAAATATCGAGAGAGTATGGTATTCCCATTGTCAACAAGAGAATTTCCGTGACGCCCATTGCCCTGGTTGGCGGTGCAGCATGCAGAACAATTGAAGACTTTGCTTCCATCGCAAAGACTCTGGATAAAGTGGCTCACGAAGTCGGAGTTAATTTTATCGGAGGGTATTCAGCACTTGTCTGTAAGGGAATGACACCTGCAGACGAATTGCTCATTAGATCTATTCCTCTGGCACTTTCCACGACAGAGAGAGTTTGCAGTTCTGTAAATCTGGGCTCAACCAAAACAGGTATCAATATGGATGCGGTAAAGCTTATGGGTGAGATGATAAAGCAGACAGCGGAATACACAAAGGAAGATGATTCTCTCGGTTGTGCCAAATTGGTGGTGTTTTGCAATGCGCCGGACGACAATCCTTTTATGGCAGGTGCCTTTCATGGTGTTACCGAGGCGGATAAGATTATCAATGTGGGAGTCAGCGGCCCGGGAGTTGTAAAGAATGCGTTAAGCAAAGTGAGAGGAGAAAACTTTGAAGTGCTTTGTGAGACCATTAAGAAGACTGCTTTTAAGGTAACCAGAGTAGGGCAGCTGGTAGCGCAGGAAGCGTCCAGAAGACTGAATGTTCCTTTTGGTATTGTGGATCTCTCTCTTGCACCCACACCGGCCATCGGAGACAGCGTGGCAGATATTCTGTGCGAGATTGGACTGGAATATGCTGGTGCGCCCGGTACGACAGCAGCTCTTGCACTTTTGAATGATCAGGTAAAAAAAGGTGGAGTTATGGCATCTTCCTATGTGGGAGGCTTAAGCGGTGCCTTCATTCCTGTCAGCGAGGATCAGGGAATGATTAATGCAGTGGAAGCAGGAGCGCTTACGATAGAGAAACTGGAAGCAATGACCTGTGTCTGCTCCGTGGGTCTTGATATGATAGCGATTCCGGGAGATACGAAAACAAGTACGATATCGGGTATTATTGCAGACGAAATGGCAATCGGAATGGTCAATCAGAAAACCACGGCGGTACGTATTATTCCCGTGATCGGAAAAGGTGTGGGAGAGACTGTAGAGTTTGGTGGCCTTCTCGGATATGCGCCTATCATGCCGGTTAATCAATTCTCCTGTGATGCTTTTGTGAACAGAGGCGGACGGATTCCGGCACCCATTCACAGTTTTAAGAATTGAGGGTTTTTTATTAAGAAAAAACTAAGATAAATCACATTGTACCACCTCATATACTGTGCTATAGTTTGTATGTGATACAAATAATGACACAATATATGAGGAATTTTTATGAAAAAGGGAATGAAAGATAAGATGAAAAGAGGAATTGCTTTATTGCTTGCAGGAGTAATGATGCTTGGACTTACTGCCTGCGGAAAAGGTGGTAGCGGCAATGACTCACAGGTCAAAAAAGAATTTTATTATCTGCCGGAATATAAAGAGTTACAGATGGATGTGAATTACATAAGCAATATACTCCCCAAAGGGGATGTGCTGTTTCTGATCGGATTCTCCTGGAATGAGGAGACAGAAGAAAGTACCGGCAAAATGTACCGTTATGACCTTCTTTCGGATACCTGTGAGGAGATGGTATTGCTTCTGCCTGAGAACGCTTCTGTTCAGAATGCTGTTATAGACTCGGAAGAAAATCTTCTGATGATTGTCAACCGCTATGAAGAGATTGCAGGAGATACGATGATGGAAGATGAAGATACAGAAGAATCCTATGAGAATGTAGAATATGAAAATTATGTGGAATTATGGCAGATATCCGGACAGGACGCAGCAGTGATAAGCCAGACAGATATAAAGTCTGTTTTTGATGATCCTGATAATTCCTATGTTCAGAATATGACCATAGACAGCAAAGATACGATCTATTTGTCAGACGGAAACTCCAATATTTATCTTATGGATAAAAACGGTAACAAGCTCGGCAGGATTGAAACCGGCATTGACTGGATCGATACTCTTTTTGCGACAAAGGAAGGCGATGTTTATTTAAAAACCTGGGGCGAGACGGGGCAGGAAATTAAGCAGGTAAGACCTGATTCCAAATCCATAGGAGAAGCTGTTAAAAGTGACAATATAAAGGGGACGGGATATAATCAGAATTATTATACAGGTCTTGAAAAAGGAGTCCTGATCAGTGACAGCAATGGTGTTTTTTCGTATGATTTTGAGAATGATACCAGAGAGTATTTTTTTGACTGGCTGGATGCTGATCTCAATAGTGACGATGTGGAAATAATGGGAGCTATGTCAGATGGCCGCTTTTTTGTGATCCTGCATGAGTATACGGAGGATAAAACAGAATATTCTCTTGTATTACTTAAGAAAACACCGGCGTCTGAGGTGCCTGAAAAGGAAGAAATTGTTTTTGGCGCCATGTGGCTTGATCAGGATATGAGAAAAAATATTATTGATTTTAACAAGTCAAGGAATGAATATCATATTTCTGTGAAAACCTATGATACAGATGATTACAATGCGGGGCTCACTCAGTTTAATAACGATATTACCAGCGGAAACGGCCCGGATATTATAGACATTTCCAATCTTGATTATAAGCAGTATGCCAGCAAGGGCGTGTTCGAAGATCTCAATTCCTATATGGAAAGGGACAACATTAAAAAAGAAGATTATCTTGAAAATGTTTTTAAGGCGTACGAAGTGGAAGGTAGGCTTTATGCTGTTATCCCGCAATTCTATATAAACACTACGGTAGCCAAAACTTCCAAAGTGGGGGACGCGACAGGCTGGACTTTAAGCGAGATGCTTGATTTTGTGGAAAGCAGTGAGGCAGAGAATGTGTTCCGTTACGGAAGCAGAGATAGTATTTTTTACTACTGTATTTATAACAATATAGATGAGTTTATTGACTGGGAAACCGGAGAATGCTCCTTTAACAGTGATGATTTTATCAGGGTTCTGACATTTGCTGCAAAGTTTCCGGAAGAGCCTGATTACAATGACACGGGCGAAGGAATAAGCTCTCTTCTGCGGTCCGATAAGCTTCTGCTGATGCAGACCGGCTTAAGCTCGGTACAGGAATATCAGATGTACAATGGGCTGTTTGGGGAAAAAGTTTCTTATATCGGATTTCCTAACAGTGAGCGAAAGGGTAACCTGATTCAGCCTGCGGGAGGAAGTGTGGCATTAAATGCGAAGTCAAAACATAAGGACGGAGCATGGGAGTTTATCAAGGTGCTGCTTTCCGATGAGTATCAGCAAAGTCTTGTGAAAGAGCATGGAGGCTGGGGCTTCCCGATAAAGAAGTCTGCACTTGATAAACAGTTTGCAATAGACATGACGCCTGATTATTATGAGGATGAAAACGGAGAAAAGGTAGAGCAGCCGAAGACAAGCTGGGGATATGATGACTTTAATATGGATATTTATGCCGCCACGCAGGAAGAGGTGGATGCAGTAAAGAAAATTATTGATTCAGCTGAAATATGTGCCGGCTCGGTGAATGAGGAATTGACCAATATTATTACGGAAGAGACAGCACCCTTCTTCAAAGGACAGAAAACCGCAAAGGAAACAGCGGATATCATTCAGAACAGAATTCAGATTTATGTGAAAGAGAATTCCTGACAGGAATCGGAGGAACATTTGACATGGGTTTTCGAAACAGGAAAGCCGGGAATGGAATAAAAGGAAATAAAGGGAGTAAATGGAACAGAAAGGTCAGAAAGGGAAAGAAGATATCCTGGGGATATCTTTTTCCCAGTCTTGCCGGGGTACTGCTGTTTTTTGTGCTGCCTTTTTTTGTGGTGATTTATTATTCCCTGGTGGATAATCCCATTAACAGAGAATTTGTATTTCTTGATAATTTTGTAAGGGTTGCGACCAACAAGGCTTTTCAACAGGCTGCTTTTAATACGCTCAAATTTTCTGTGGTTGCAGTGCCGCTGGCGGTTATTCTGTCACTTCTTCTTGCAATGATGCTGGATTATAAAATCCCTTTCAGAAGTCAGTTCAGAACGGCATTCTTAAGTCCCATGATGGTTCCGGTTGCCTCGATTATTCTGATCTGGCAGGTATTGTTTCACTATAATGGCATTGTGAACGATTTTATTGGGCTTTTCGGGGCAGATAAAATAGACTGGCTGAAATCTTCCCATGCACAGGTCGTGATTGTCATCCTGTTCCTTTGGAAAAATCTTGGATATAACATGATCCTGTTCATGGCGGCTTTGGGAAGCATACCAAAGGATATTCTGGAAGTAGCCATACTTGAGAGTGCTACGCCCTTTCAGATTTTCTGGCATATTAAGATCAGATATTTATCCTCAACCATACTTTTTGTGACAATTATGTCCCTCATAAATTCTTTTAAGGTTTTCAGGGAAATCTATTTGTTAACAGGAAATTATCCTTATGATACTATTTATATGATGCAGCATTTTATGAACAATGCGTTTGCACAGCTTGATTATCAGAAATTGTCGGCGGCGGCCATAATGATGTCCATTGTCATGGTCGTTATTATAGGTATTTTGTTCCTGACCGAAAACTATTTCGGAAGGGATGTGGAAGGATGAAAAAGAGAAAGAGAAGAAAACTAAGAAGGATGCTGTTTAGAGTGGCAATGATCACTATGGTGGCTGCATGTTTTGCGGTGCTGTTTTTGATGCCGATCGTACTGACTGTCACAAATTCTTTTATGGCCTCATCAGAAATTTCTTCCAATTACGGACAGGTTTTTGCCACTACGGATACAGGTGGCAAGACCTACATTTCCGAAAAGGTTAATTTGAAATTTATCCCGGATATGGTATCCTTTAGCCAATATATTACCGTTTTGTTTAAAAGTCCGGAATATCTGTTTAAGTTTTGGAATTCCGTAATCCTGGTAGTTCCTATTGTAGTATTTCAGCTGGCGGTAGCATCGGGTGCAGCTTATGGTTTTACCCGGTTTCGCGGGAAACTGAAGGAAGTTATATTTTTTGTTTATATTATTTTAATGCTGATGCCCTATCAGGTAACGTTGGTGCCCAATTACCTTGTCTCTGAATGGCTGAATATTCTGGACACAAAATGGGCAATCTGGCTTCCGGGAATTTTTTCTCCCTTTGCCGTGTTTATGCTGACAAAGTACATGAGAAGAATTCCCGCTTCTGTAATGGAAGCGGCGCAGATTGACGGTGCAGGAGAATGGCAGATTTTTAAGAGTATTTGCATGCCACTCTGTAAGGGTGCGCTGTGTTCGGTTGCAATCCTCATTTTCATTGATTATTGGAATATGGTGGAGCAACCTTTGATCTTATTATCGGATCCGGAGATGCATCCGCTTTCTGTATTTTTGTCTAAGATCAATGAGGGGGAAATAGGACTTGCATTTGCTGTAGCGACGATTTATATGGTGCCGCCGATTCTGGTATTTCTCTACGGAGAGGATTATCTGGTTGAGGGAATTACCTATCAGGGAGGCATTAAAGGATAAGACCATGAAAAGGGAGAAAAAGTATGAATGAAAATGTGTCTAAAAGAAGAGACTGGATTAAAAATGTAGCGATTATATTCCTTACTGTTATGTTGGTACTCACATTTTTTTCAAATACGATCATGAACTATTCGTTGCCGGAGGTGGCAACCCAGTACGTACAAAGGGGAACCATAACAGCCAAAATCCGTGGAACGGGCAATGTGGAGGCAACAGATCCTTACAATGTCATGGTCAAGGAATCCCGTGTGATTTCCAGTGTGGCCGTAAAGCAGGGAGATACGGTAGAAAAGGACCAGGTGCTGTATTATCTGGAGGATGCGGAGAGCGATGAGCTTAAGAAGGCAGAGGACGAATTGGAGGATCTGGAACTGACTTATATGAAAGGGCTGTTTGGCGGCTCTGTGTCACCGGAAATCATCAATAAAGTAGCAAGTGGAAATACGGATTCCTTCGCATCCTATCAGGCGAAGGTTACCGATATGCAGAATCGTCTGGACAATGCCAAGAAACGGGT
This sequence comes from uncultured Clostridium sp., assembly GCA_945917985.1. GTDB lineage: Bacteria > Bacillota > Clostridia > Lachnospirales > Lachnospiraceae > Suilimivivens. The sequence continues at coordinate 19,416 of CAMEIH010000019.1, forward strand.
TGATGAATGTCAGAAATCATTGGATGATGTGACACTGCAGAACACTATCAATACCAATAATGCAGGAACCAGTACGTTGACCGACGAACTTGCAAAAGATCAGGCCACTACCGATCTTGCAAAAGCGCAGGAGGCATTTAATAATTATAAAGCGAAAAAAGTAGCTGAATTGACAAATGAAATATCAGAGGTACAGAAGCAGATCACGGATTTGGAAACGCTGGTGAACAGTGCAGAGTCAATTGCAGGAGGTGTAGGCGGTGCTGCCGGTACATCCGGAGGTATTGATGCATTTACACAACAGAGAGATGCGGCATTAAATGCTGTTAAGGATAAATTGGGTCAAATATACAAAGCGTATAAAAAAGAAGAGCTTTCCTTAAGCGACAATGCTACAGTAGATGATATGAAGGATGTTTATAATAATTTAAGAAATGCAATAGGTGAGAAAACGGAATATCAGACGCTCTATGCAGAATTTGACGCAACTTTGTCGCAGTACAATATTACGGTAAACAGTTTCAATGAAGCCTCCGGTCAGCTGAATGGCTACGAATCAAATAAGTCTGCATTAAACAATGCAAAGCAGCGCTTAAGTGATCTACAAAGCAAACTTGCAGAGGTAAATGCCATTACCGTATCTTCCAATGAAAGTGTGCAGGATGCCCAGAACAGACTGGATCAGGCGACGAGAAATATTACCGAAATCACCAGTGCCAATAAGCAGTCATCAACCGCTTATCAGAATAAGCTGGCGAATGCGGAAGCGGCACTGAAAAATGCCCAGGCAGTCTATGAACTTCTGAAGCAGGAGCAGACAGACCTTGCTGCGGATATCAATGCGGAACTGGATCTTTCCAAGGCAAGTAAGGACATTGCACAGAAGAAAGAAGAAATTGCAAAATTAAAAGAAAAGTCCATGGGTTCTGCAATCAAAGCACCTGTTGCCGGAACAGTTACTTCCCTTGCTTATGTGGCCGGAGAAACTACGAAGCCGGAGGAAGCGGCTGCAGTGATTCAGGTGGAAGGAAAAGGATTTACCTTAAGCTTTTCCGTTACCAATGAGCAGGCAAAGAAGGTACAGGTAGGAGATGTGGCAGATTTACAGAATGCCTGGTATTATGAGGATGCAAAGGCAGTGTTATCAGCAATCAAGCCGGATCCGGAGAGTGCGGGACAAAAGAAACTTCTTGTTTTTGATGTGACGGGAAGCAGTATTCAGGCGGGACAGTCTCTTAGCCTGTCAGTAGGACAAAGAAGTGCAGAATACGAACTGGTGGTTCCAAACAGTGCGATCAGGGAAGACAGTAACGGAAAATTTATACTGATTGTGGAATCAAAAAGCGGTCCTATCAGTAACAGATATATTGCAACCAGAGTTGATGTGGAGGTCCTTGCATCCGATGACAACAATACGGCAATTTCGGCAGGACTTTACGGTTATGAATATGTCATTACCACGTCCACGAAACCGGTAGAGGCGGGGAAACAGGTAAGGTTAAATGAAGGATAAAAAATTTTTGTTGACTGTGTTGATATCCCTTGTGCTTTTTTCCGTTGTGACATTTTGGTGGAACAGCAAGGTAAGTAATTTGAGGGATCAGCAGGCTGCGGAGCGTTGGAGTGAGGATGGCGGCTATGCACAGGTCAGCGCTTTTGTGACAAAAGAAGCATCTGTGGATGAATTTCAGATAAGAAGCTTTGAAAAACAACTGGAATCAGCTCTTTCGGAGGCTGCTGTCACCGGTGAGAATGAAAATGCCAGACTGTATATAGATGCATACAGCTCTCAGGGCAGGATTACGGTGGTAAGCAATCAGAGTACACTGGAAACGGATGCCATAGGCGTGGGCGGCGATTTCTTCTTTTTTCATCCGCTTCAGCTTGTGAGTGGAAGATATTTTTCCGGTGAGGAATTGATGCAGGACTTCATTATTCTGGACGAAGAAGCGGCCTGGCAGCTGTTCGGTTCCAATGATATTGAGGGAATGAGTGTGATGATAAACGGTGTTCCTCATTATGTGGCAGGTGTCATAAGGCGGGAAAAAGGGCGGCTTGCAGAGAATGCCGGGCTTCAGAAATCAGTGATTTATGTTTCCAATGAAACACTTTTGCAGTATGGCACCAGTGAAGGAATCGGTTGTTATGAGATCGTGGCACCCAATCCGGTAAAAAAATTTGTTTACAATACAGTCAAAGAGAAATTTGGACTAAAAGAAGAGGAAATGACGGTAGTTGAGAATTCTTCTAGGTATTCTGTTGAGGCGATGATACCGGTGATGCTTGATTTTGGAACCAGGTCCATGCAGAATGCGGCCATTCACCTGCCGTATTGGGAGAACATGGCAAGGGGATACGAAGATATCAGGGCGGTTATCTTATTCCTTCAGATGATTCTGTTATTGATTCCTGCCCTTATCGTTTTGATTTTTCTGATCATAAAGTGGAAGAACAGAAAATATACATGGAAAGATATACAAAAATTATGGAGGTAAGCATGAAAAAGAAACTGTGTGTGATCCTGATGTTGATACTTATGATAACATCCTTTGCCGGCTGCGGGAATGAAAGCGGTGAGACAGGCCAGACGGTATCGAGCAAAGATTATGTGTATAAAGTGACGCCCCTTGAACTTGAGAGAGGGGTGGACGGCTACAGCAGTCTGATAAGGAATGGCGATTATATCTATGCTTACGGCTACAAATATGAAGACGATGGAACCACCACCATTAATCTGGCCTTGTTGGATACAGAAGGAAAGGTCAAGGAGGAGGGAAAGTGTTCCTCACAGGAAGGTGGAGGACTGGTATATTTTTCCTGCGATGATCAAGGGGGACTTTATGCCATTAAGGATATTTATGCACAGGAGCCGGATGAGGAAGGAAACTATATCGATCAATATTATCTGGTAAAACTTTCCGTTAAAGGAGAGGAGATATTCTGTATCTCTTTGAATGAGATACCGCAAGTGAAGGAGCTTGCCAGAAATGGATGGCTGTATACGGGTGATATCGTATGCTGTCAGGATAAAATTTATGTAAAGGTAATGGAATACTATCTTGCATTTGACAGGGATGGCAATTTTCTGGAAATGCTGTCTTCAGAGGGAGAAGATTCTCTTCAGGGGGTATATCTGTATCCAATGGAAAAGTGATCGCATTTCGTATGGAGGATGACGGTGCCGTTTATCTGGGATATGCGGATCTGGAGACCGGAAAGATGACGGATAAAACAAAGATTCCGGGAGCATCTTATGATTTTGCAGTTTATCCGGGTAATGAAAAGTATGAAGTGTTTCTGGTGAACAGCTATGGCGTTTATGGGTATAATATCGGTGATTCGGATAAAACCCAGTTGATGAATTTTGTTGATTCCGATCTGGACAGTTATGGGCTTTATAACCTGATTACAATCAATGATCAGGAGTTTTTTGCAACTTATGATGATCAGGAAAATTATGAGACCTGTATCGGCAGATTTTCGAAAGTGGACCCGAAAGACATCAAGGATAAGAAAGTGATTACCCTTGCCTGCGCAGGACTTGACTGGGATATCAGGAACAGCGTTGTAAAGTTTAATAAGAGCAATGAAGAGTATCGAATTACGATTCAGGATTACGCTTCGGTGTACAATTCTGAAAGTGATTACGAGGCGGGAATCACCAGACTGAATACGGATATTGCATCCGGAAAGGTACCGGACATTCTGGTCATTAATGATTCCATGCCGGTAGAAAGTTATATTTCCAAGGGTCTTTTCGAGGATTTAAAACCTTATATTGAAAAGGATGAGGAGCTTGATATTACCAATTATATGCCGAATGTGTTGGAAGCCTACTCGGTGGATGGAAAGCTGTATCGTCTTGTGCCATATTACACAATCAATACCTTAATTGCAAAAACATCGGATGTGGGTCAGGAAAGAGGATGGACAGTTCAGGATGTAAATGAACTGATGAGTACAAAGCCGGAAGATGCAATGTTTCTGAATTATGTTGACAGGAGAACTATGCTGTTATACTGTATGAGTTCTGCCGGTGATCAGTATGTGGATTGGGAAAACGGAACCTGCAGCTTTGATACGGATAGTTTTATCGAAATGCTTGATTTTTTGAAACAGTTTCCGGAAACGATAGGGGATGATATGTATACTGATGAGTACTGGGAGAACTATGACAGTATGTGGCGTGAGGGCAAAGTTGTAGCAATGATGTATAATGTTTCCGGCTTTCGCGATTATCAGTATGTGCAGCAGGGCACCTTTGGAGAACCCGTTACCATGATTGGTTATCCTACAGGAAACGGAGACGGATCTGCAATTATGCCGGCTCTGCAGATGGCAATGTCCGCAAAGTCATCCTGTAAAGAGGGAGCATGGCAGTTCCTCAGATACTATCTTACAGATGAATATCAGGATGCGGTTACGTATGGGCTGCCTTTAAGCATTAAAAAGCTGGATTCTATGGGGGAAGAGTCAATGAAAAAGCCCACTTATACCGATGAGAACGGGAATGAGGTGGAGTCAGAGGACTATTATTATCTTGGCGGAGTAGAAATCCCCATCAATCCAATGACAAAAGAAGAGGTGGAAAATTTCAAGAAAACGTTGTATAGTTTTAATCAGGTATACAATTATGATGAAAACCTGATTCAGATCATAGAAGAGGAAGCTGCAGCTTTCTTTAACGGGCAGAAAAGTGCGAAAGACGTGGCGGCTATTATTCAGAGCCGTGTGAAAATTTATGTGAACGAGAATCGGTAAAACATCAGTCAGGAAGTGACAGATGAAACAGGAAAAAACAAAGAAAAGTTTATATGTGAAATTGCTCCAGATCACTTTAATTCCTATTTTTGTGCTGACGCTGGTCATTACTTCTTTCAGTATAAAGAGCTTTGCAACGGCTCTTCACAGCGAAGTTAAGCAGGGGTTAATGGATTTGAGTTCTGCGATTATGACATTATATGACCAGTTGTATCCGGGAGATTATTATGTAGTCAGTCAAAATGATGAAATTTATATGCTGAAGGGAGAACATCAGATCAACGGAGACTTTTCCGTTATTGACACGATTAAGGAAAAGACAGGAGTTGATATTACTTTCTTTTACCAGGATACCCGTGTGATTACCACATTGTACGATCCGGAGGGAAACAGGATGATAGGAACAAGGGTCAATGCGGTTGTGGTCAATGATGTGTTAAAAACAGGACAGCCTGCTTTTTATCCCAGCGTATCTATCGGAGAAGAAAAATATTTTGCATATTATTCGCCGCTGATCAACAGTGACGGAACGTGTATCGGAATGCTTTTTGTGTCAAAACCGGTAAAGACGGTAAGCGGTAACCTGAAAAGGGTCATTATACCGATTATCATATTGGGCATCGTGGCAATGATCATTGCTGCTTTACTTACCATAAGCTTTTCGAAAAATCTGATGCGTGCTATTGCTAAAATAGAGGAATTTTTAGGTAAAGTAGCAAAAGGTGATTTAAATGAAAAGCTTGATTATCATCTGTCAAAGCGAGAGGATGAGCTTGGGGAACTTGGCAGATATGCTGTAACCATGCAGAAATCATTGAGTGAGCTCGTGGAGCGGGATGCGCTTACAGGGCTCATCAACAGGAGGAGCGGAGAAAAGAGGCTGCAGCAGGCGCGCAAGGAGCAGGAGGAAAGAAATATTGACTTCTGCGTTGCCATCGGAGATATCGATTTCTTTAAAAAAGTAAATGACACTTACGGGCATGAATGGGGAGATATGGTGCTGACCCAGATTGCCAGAGTAATGAAAAAGCATATGGTCGGAAAAGGTATTGTGGCCAGATGGGGCGGAGAAGAATTTCTGTTTCTTTTCAATAACTGTTTGCTGGAAGAGGCAGCTGCTTTACTGGAAGAGACACTGAATGAGATCAGAGACATAGAGATTGAAATAGATGAGACAACAAAAATCCGTGTTACCATGACATTCGGTATCTGTCAGGGTAGCACGGATGGATTAAACCTTATTCTGAAAGAAGCAGATGAGAAGCTGTATAACGGAAAAAATAACGGCAGAAACCAGATTGTAAAGTAAAGCTTATATTTCATCCAGGTGAAAGCCGAAGTATCTCACGGCATTGTTATAGGAGATATCCTTTATGATCTCAGACAGTGTTTCGCTGTCTGAGGGAAATTCGCCGTTTTCAACAAATTCGCCGATCAGATCGCACAGGATACGACGGAAATATTCATGCCTTGTATAGGAGAGAAAGCTTCTGGAATCCGTCAGCATTCCTACAAAACCGGAAAGATTGCCAAGATTTGCCAGGGAAAGCAATTGATCCTTTATGCCGGTCTTGTGGTCATTGAACCACCAGGCGCTGCCCTGCTGGATTTTGGCTACAGCAGAAGAGTCCTGAAAACATCCGATGATAGTGCCAATCGCCTGATTATCACCGGGATTCAGACTGTAAAGGATGGTCTTGGGAAGCTCATCGGTACGGGCAAGGCCATTCAGAAAATCAGCCGTCTGATCGGATGAAGTATGGCTGCTGATACAGTCAAAACCCGTGTCGGGTCCAAGTCTTTGATACATCAGGTCGTTGTTGTCTCTTTTACACCCATAGTGAAGCTGCATTACCCAGTTACGTTTATGATATTCTTTGCCTGCAAAGAGCATAAAAGCTGTTTTGAAGGTTAGTTCCTCCTCTTTGGAGATGACATTGCCGGAGAGCCTTTTTGCAAAAATATTTTCTATTTCTTCATCGGAAGCAGGATAGTACATGAGAGATAAAAGCCCATGGTCGGAAACACAGCATCCCATAGACGCAAAGAAATCCATGCGGTTTATCAATGCCTTTTTCAGAGATGCAAAGGAACGGATGGTTATTCCGCTTACCTTCGAAAGTGTGGCAAGATAATCGCTATAGTCCGGTTTTTCAATGTTCATAGCCTTGTCAGGGCGCCACGCAGGAAGTACTTGAACGTCAAAAGTGCGATCGGCGGCAATTTTTGCGTGCCATTCAAGCGAATCGGCGGGATCGTCCGTGGTACAGATTAAAGTGACATTGGATTTCCTGATCAGATTGCGGGCACTCATGGAAGGAACGGAAAGTTTGGAATTGCAGAGATTCCAAACTTCTTCGGCCGTTTTTGCGTTCAGTCAGCCTGTATATCCAAAATATCTTTGCAGTTCCAGATGGCTCCAGTGATAGAGAGGATTGCCGATGGCTTTACCGAGTACTTCGGCCCATTTAAAGAATTTTTCTTTGTCGGACGCATCGCCTGTGATATATGCTTCATCAACGCCGCAGGAACGCATGAGACGCCATTTATAATGGTCACCGCCAAGCCAGAGCTGAGTGATGTTGTCAAACCTGCGGTCTTCTGCAATTTCTCTTGGATTGATGTGACAGTGATAGTCCAAAATGGGTGCTTTTTCTGCAAACTCGTGGAACAGAGTCCGGGCAGTCGGGGTAGACAAAAGAAAATCCTTATCCATAAACGGTTTCATAAAAATCTCCTTTATGAGAATGTAAACAGCTACATAAAAACTATGTTGATTATACAATATGTTTATAGGAAAAACAATCATTGGAGAGAAAAGTAAAATATAAGTATTCACAAATATAAGTATTTACATAAAAAACAGATTGACAGACAGGATGCTTATTGATAAAATATCTACAATAAAATCCCATGAGGGAGTAGCAAGCGTATATCGTAGCAAGTCAACATACTGGCCATTTGGTCTGGCTTGTTTTAAATTGCGAGACTCATGTATAACTGTGAAGCTATGCATGGAGTCTTTATATGAATGAGTAGATACCCAGGTATAGTTTTTACTGTACTTGGGTTTTTTATATATTAAAATTCGGAGGAACAAAAGATGGAATGGAATTTGTTGTTTATTGTGAACAGTGTATTTCTTGGTGTTGGATTATCTATGGATGCGTTTTCCGTATCACTGGCAAACGGTTTGCATGAACCGGACATGAAAAGGAAGAAGGTTGCAGGAATTGCAGGTGTGTTTGCTTTTTTTCAGGCATTGATGCCTGTGATCGGATGGATATGCGTGCATACAGTGATTCAATATTTTCAGGCATTTGAAAAATTTATTCCATGGATCGCGCTGATCCTGCTTTTGTTTATCGGCGGGAAAATGCTGATAGAAGGAATCAGGGAAAAGGACGGTGAAACGGAAGTGGTAAAAGTGGGAATGTGGGCACTTCTGGTGCAGGGAATCGCCACATCCATTGACGCACTTTCTGTGGGTTTTACCATTGCCGAGTATAATTTTGAGATGGCAATAGTGTGTGTGCTGATCATTGCTGCCGTAACATTTATTATTTGCCTTTTAGGTGTGTTGATCGGCAAAAAGTTCGGAACCAGATTTTCGGGCAAAGCAACGGTGCTTGGCGGAGTGATCCTGATTGCCATTGGAATTGAGATTTTTGTTACCGGAATTTTTTCATAAGGCAGCGATGGGGTTAGCGATTAAACAATAACAGGTGACTGCCGATATTCATTGAGAGTCTCCTTTTGGTATTTCTGTGAAAAAACAGCTTCGTATATATCACTGACAAAAATATCCTTCTTCAGCATGGCAAGATCATTCCCGCTTAAGAGCGCTGGCGCGTCAGCCAGCTTAGTGATCAGTGGAACAGAGCTGTTTTTCTTTATGCAGGAGAGAAGAGCCGCTGAGTCCTTTTTGAACCCAAGCAGCCTTGCATAAGGAATAGAAAGATTCCTTTCGTGAAAAGGTTGTCTGAAAGTTTCCGGCGTTTTGATATTGAGCAGAATATGGGTGAGGACCCGGCTGATTCTGGTATAGGTAATATCTTTTGATTTTAAGAGACTGCAAAATCCGGCAAAATCTGTAAATGATGATAGATTTTTGACGATTTTGTCGGAAAGGTCTTCCGTGCAGTCTAAATAGTCTGTAAATCCCATCTCCCGTTCTGAGAGAAGCTTGTAGAGGAGAAGGGATGAAAAATCGTTGGCGGTAAGGTAATCGACACTCTTTTTTTCCTGTTCCATAGCTTTCCTGATAGCAGAAGCACTGTTGAAAATCATGGGATCATCACAGAGAGAATCTTCATGATAGCCGGCACCCTGTCTTTTAACTGTTACAGGTTTGACAGAACTTTTTAAAGCATGCAAGGCTTTACAGTATTCTACAGCGAGAATGTTGTTCGGAGATGAAAAAAGTGCATTGATTTCTTCTCCTGAGAAGAAAGATGTATCGGTGCAAGATGGATCTGATACAGGAGGACAGACTGTTTTAAGAACAGCTTTATTTCTCGCCGCGGGGTAAGAAAGACCCTGCCTCAAAAAAAGGGAAAGAGCATTCTGATATGAGGGTGGAACATCTATAAGCAAATTTGCACAATAACGAATCTGATCTATGTCGCCGGATTCACTTCCGAAGGAAAGATAATCTACCATACCGAGCTGATCCAGAAGAGTAACACCCCCGCCGGCAAAGAATTCTGCGCTGGAAACGGCATATAAGGAGGGTAACTCGATAACAGCGTCAGCACCGCCAAGAAGCGCCTCTTTCGTACGCCGGTATTTGTTGAAAATTGCGGGGGCACCCCGCTGGACAAAATCTCCGCTCATAATCACCAGAATATAATCGGCGCCCGTTATTTTCCTTGTTTCCTCAATCTGATACCGATGCCCTTCGTGAAAGGGATTGTATTCTGCAATAATAGCTGCTGTTTTCATAGTGTGCACAGCCTTTCTCATTAATTTTTCCCTGTATGAAACCTGCTGAAACCAATGTAACATAAACAAAGCCGGGAAGCAAATTTTAATACGGCTTTGTACTGAATTTTACACAATTTTTTGCAGATTTATACTTGTGAGAGAAACAGGTGTGAGATATAATTTTTATGTATGTGTAAGCGTTGATACGTCTTCACGAATTGTCGAAAGGAGAAGGTACTATGTCGTACATCGATATTATCAAGGATAAGGCAAGAATGGATAAAAAGACTATCGTCCTGCCTGAAACAACAGACAAAAGAACATTGATTGCAGCATCCCATGTGTTGGAGGAGGGAATTGCCAATATTATTATGATTGGGAACAGGGAAAAGATCATGGATGGCGCCACCTGGTTGGAAATCGACCTTAGCGGCGTAAAAATCGTGGATCCCGACAACTGCGAAAAGATGGATGAATATGTAAATTTGTTATATGAAACAAGAAAAGCAAAAGGAATGACTCCGGAGAAGGCAAGAGAGATCCTCTCCCATGACTATCTGACCTTTGGTGTTATCATGGTTAAGGCAAATGATGCAGACGGAATGGTGGCAGGGGCATGTCACGCGACGGCAGATACCTTGAGACCCGCCCTTCAGATTCTGAAGACAGCTCCCGGTATAAAACTGGTATCCGGTTTTTTCCTGATGTGTGTGCCGGATTGCGAATACGGAGACAACGGAACTTTTCTGTTTGCTGACTGCGGTCTGAATCAGGATCCTACAGCTGAGGAACTGGCTGCCATTGCAGATTCCTCTGCAAGAAGCTTTAAGAGCCTTGTGGGAAGCAAACCCATTATTGCCATGCTGTCTCATTCCACCAAGGGAAGCGCAAAGCACGCATTGGTGGACAAGGTGGTGGAAGCGACGAAGATTGCAAAAGAGCAGTATCCGGGACTGTGCATAGATGGTGAATTACAGACAGATGCAGCGCTTGTTCCTGCAGTTGCAAAATCCAAAGCGCCCCAAAGTGAAGTTGCCGGTAAGGCAAATGTACTGATCTTCCCCAATCTGGATGCCGGAAACATTGGATATAAACTGGTTCAGAGACTTGCCAAGGCAGAAGCTTACGGCCCCATGCTTCAGGGAATTGCAAAGCCGGTCAATGATCTGTCAAGGGGATGCTCCTGGCAGGACATTGTCGGTGTAGTAGCACTTACAGCTGTTCAGGCGCAGCTTTCATAGGAGGAAAAGAAAATGAATATTTTAGTAATTAACTGTGGCAGCTCTTCTCTTAAGTTTCAGCTCATTGATGCCGGTACAGAGAAATTGATTGCAAAAGGACTTTGCGAAAGAATCGGTATTGACGGAAGTCAGATTACATACGCGCCTGCCGGCGGAGAAAAGCAGGTAACTGTGACACCCATGAAAGACCACACAGATGCGATCCGGCTTGTGTTAAACTCCCTGATGGATGAAAAGACAGGTGTAGTTAAGAAGCTTGATGAAATCGGAGCAGTGGGACATCGTATCGTTCATGGTGGTGAGAATTTTGCATCCTCTACTGTGATCACGGATGAAGTGATCAAGGCAATTGAGGAGTGTAATGATCTTGCACCTTTACATAATCCCGCAAATCTGATCGGTATTGCAGCCTGTAGAGAATTGATGCCGGAAACTCCCATGGTGGCAGTATTTGATACTGCGTTTCATCAGACCATGCCGGAGGAGGCTTATCTTTACGGGATCCCTTATGAATATTATGAAAAATATAAGGTCAGAAGATACGGATTCCACGGAACCAGTCATTCCTATGTATCTCATCAGGCAGCAAAACTGCTTGGTAAAGATTATGAAGATTTGAAGCTGATTGTATGTCATCTGGGTAACGGCGCCAGCGTATCTGCCGTAAAGAAAGGTAAGTGCGTAGATACTTCCATGGGACTCACCCCTTTGGAAGGACTCATCATGGGTACCCGTTCCGGGGATATTGATCCTGCCATCGTTGAATTTCTCTGTAATAAAGAGGAAAAGAGCGTGGGAGAGATTTTGAATGAACTCAATAAAAAATCGGGTGTTCTCGGACTTTCCGGCGGATTTTCATCTGATTTCAGAGATCTTGAAGATGAATTCCAAAAAGGTTCTGAGTTTGCCGTGAGAACGATGAATGCATTTGCCTACAGAGTTGCAAAATATATCGGAGCTTATACGGCAGCAATGAACGGTGTTGATGCCATCTGCTTTACAGCAGGACTTGGAGAAAACAGTGGTTTCATTCGCGAAAAGATTTGTGCATATCTCGGATATCTCGGCATTACACTGGATGCGGAGGCAAACAGTAAACGTGGTGTGGACATTGACATTACCACTCCGGACAGCCGGACAAGAGTTCTCGTGATCCCGACCAATGAAGAACTGGCAATTGCCAGAGAGACATATGCGCTGGTAAAATAATTGACCGTTAAAAATTTTTTGTTGAATATTTTTTCTTGGTATTGACAAAAGTAAATACCATAGTTATAATTGTTTGAGTGTGCAGGGGTATTTCTGTGCACATTGGGAGTTTATTATGTTGATCAATCTGACTGATGTATTTACATCTGAGGGAAAAGTAAAGAATATATCCGCCCGCTATGATCAGGAGAGCTTTCGGTATATGGGAAATGATTATCCTGTCAGTGACAAATCGGATGTTTCTCTTACTTTGACGAACATCGGTACAGGCTGTGTGCTTGTAGAAGGGAAATTGGAACTTACACTTACCATTCCCTGTGACAGATGTTTGCAGAGTGTGAATGTTCCTCTTTCTGTGGCATTTACACATCAGGTTTTATCACCTGACAGAGAGGATGCCGCATCAAAAGAGATATCAAATGACGCATCATTTGATGATGAACAGAATTTTGTGTCCGGATATGAATTGGATACAGATGCTCTCATAAATAACGAAATCTTAATTAATATGCCTGTTAAGGTTTTGTGCAGGGAGGACTGTAAAGGAATTTGCCCTGTCTGCGGACATAACTTAAATGAAGGGGAGTGCGGGTGCGACAGATTCGTGCCGGATCCCAGAATGGCAGCAATTAAAGATATCTTTAACGCAAATAAGGAGGTGTAACGATGTCTATTTGTCCTAAGAATAAATCTTCCAAAGCAAGAAGAGATAAGAGAAGAGCAAACTGGAAAATGAGTGCTCCTACATTGGTTAAGTGCAGCAAATGCGGCGCCCTGATGATGCCTCACAGAGTATGCAAGGCATGCGGCTCTTATAATAAGAAAGAAATCATCAGTGTTGATTAATTGAAATGAACATGGAAACCGGACAGAGTATTCTGGCCGGTTTTTTGCGTCCCTCAAAGATTGCTTGTTAAGTTGTGGACGTTTGATCATTACCATACATAATAATGGAAGAGGAAGCTTATGAATTCATCGGATAACAGATATCGTGTAGATTTTGAAAAATCTATTGAGCGGTATTCAGATATGATATACAGAATTGCTGTCACTATTACAAAAAATGAGGAAGACGCAAAGGATGTTTTCCAGGAGACTTTTTTAAGGCTTGTCAGGAATCATGAAAAGATTGTAAGTGAGGAACATTTAAAGGCCTGGCTCATCAGAGTAGTATCCAATTGCGCCAAGACCACAGTGTCGAGTCCCTGGAATCGCAATACACAGGGATTTGAGAAAGAAAGAGAGCTACAGGAAAGCTCTTATGAACCGGGAGAAAACCGACTCCTCTCAGAACTGAAAAAGCTGCCGCAGAAATATTCTGTTGTCCTATACCTGTATTATTATGAAGGCTACTCCATTAAAGAAATAGGGAAATTGCTTGAAAAGAATGAAAATACAATAAAAACATTGATGAGCAGAGGACGGGAGCTTTTGCGGGACAAACTGGAAGGAGGGGAACAGGATGAGTGACATTAATCAAAAGGATTTTGAAAAAGCTTATTGCAATATGAAAGCACCGGATGAATTGAAGACAGATACCCTAAAGAGAATGTGGGAGGAAAACGAAGAGAGAAAAGCTCCGGAAAAATCTGCTTCGCGGAAGAAAGCAATACTCTTCAGAGGTTTTGCACTGGCAACGGCTCTCTGCGCGGCGGCGGTGGTTATGTTCCTGATACAGCCTAAGGGTGCGTCTTACGTTACGCCTATGGAAGAGGGAGAATACTATGATAAAGTGGAATTAAAGGATGGCATGATATGCTTTGTAAAAAACAGAGTTGTCATTTCTATTTCTCCCAATGCAGGTACTGTAACAATAGGTCAGGACGAAACGGAACATGAGGAAGAGATTTCTGAAGCAGAAGAAGTACTGACAAAAAGTGGAGGCGTTATCAACTATCAGAGGATAAACGCAATTTCCCTTCCGGAAATAGCGGAAAGCAACTGGTCTTATATCGGAGATCAGAAAATTTATGTCACTGTTCTGAATGCAGCGGATATCCGGTATCAGGCAGTTTTTGAAAAAAACGGAATGGCTTATGAGATGACAGGAACAAATGTAACCCAGAAAGAGTTTATTGATGAGCTATATCGCAGAGTGAAAAAAGGATAAAAAATAATCGGGGAGAATTTTAGTGTTTTTGAAACTTTTTGATTTTTTTCCAAGTATTTATATTAGAAGTGTAAACACAAGGAGGAAGAAAAAGTGAAATATCAGAAGTTGATCAGACAGGGAATCGCAGTTGCGCTTACGACATCTATGCTGTTTACGGGATGTACATCCGGCAATGCAGATAATACAAATGCAGATGTAGAACAGAAGACAGAGACAGAAAGCGGCACGGAAGAGAGTACAAAAACAGAAGAGAAGACATCCGATGATTCTGAAACGGGAAAAACGGATGATGACCTTGTAGAAGAATTGAAGAAAAAATATTCCGGAGCAGGCATTGGTGAATATGACGGTAATGTAATCAAAGTGAAGAGGGATGAATCAATACAGATTGAACTCGGTTATAATCCGTGGGAATCAGATCAAAAGATATATGAGAGTTTTGAAATTTATCAGGATGCGGAACTGAAATTCCCTGTGGAAGCGGGAAACTATGAGTATGACGCCGATGCGGGAATGTTGACCATCAAACCGCCTTTTTACGGTGTCGGGGAAATAGATTCCAATGAGGTGGATTTGAGTCACTTGAGCGGTAATTATCTGGCAGATCAGGATGATTATGGCTGGGGTATACTTCCCCAGTATTATCTTGTTTCCAATGTGGATGCCGGAACCGGAGAACCGCTGGGTAAGCCTGTGATCACCGTGATTCAAGTGGAGAGTGAGATCAAGCAGGCACCGCAGCTTGTCTTTGATCAGACAGAAGAAGGTTTTGCACGGTTTAGTTGGAAGGAAGTGCCGGGTGCTGAAGGTTATCTTTTGTTTATGATCAGGAAAGACGAAGAGGGTTTTTGGGGCTATACCAATGTTTTTGCGGATGTAAAAGGCACAGAGTGGACCAGCAGGGAAGACTGTAGCTGGGAGGATGAAATTCTCAGTCTGAATTACAGATTCCGCCAGTACTATACTTCGGAAGACTCACAGCAGTGGATCGATGATACGGACAGCTTTCTTAAGGATTATACGATTGAAGAAGATTATGACGCATATTTTAGTGAATACTATGGCCTTGTCGCCTATAACAGCAAGGGCTGTTCTCATGCAAGCAATTTTTTGAGTGCGAAGGATCTCTCACATATGCTTCCGATAGAACAGGCTACTTACGGAAATGAGGAGAGCTTCTTTGGAATTGAAGGAGTGTTGGATCTCCCTGCAGTTATGTGTGTGACCATGTGTGACGGATCAACGGCACAGAAGGTAATAGAGTACGATTTTGCCAATATGAAAAAGGATGAGGAATATAATTGCCTTCGGATCTCAGGAAAAGGATTACAGACGCCGTTTAACTTTGACTTTTCAGCCTATGATGTTGACTGGTCAACCTTTGATCAGGATATCGAGACCATCAAGAAACGACAGGAAGAACTGAAAAATAAGGGCGGTAATGTGGCACCTTCCCTCACGGTGGAGGATGCGACAGACACAGAGAAACCTGAAGAAACAAAGCCGGAAGAAGAGCCAAAAACAGAAGGAACCGAGACGCAGTCGTCTTCAGAGCAGCAACCAAAGGAAAAGATTGAGACCACGGTTTATGCCAATAGTGCCATGAGCGAATACATAGCCACGAAGATGCTGGAAACAAAAAATTCTATCGATATCTCTGCTTTTCCGGAATCAGCGGACACAGCAAAGGTCGTGGATGCCTTTTTTGAAGCGCAATATCAGAATCCGCTGATACTTGGGGTACGGGGAGGAAGCATTGACCCGGAAAACAGAGTGTTATATGTGGAATACGATTACGACAGAAAAACTACGGAAGGAAAACAACAGGAAATCAGGGAAAAGGTTTCGGAAATTACGGATGAGATCATTGAGGACGGTATGAGCGATGCGCAGAAGGAACTGGCCATCAATACCTATCTTTGTGAGAATTCGCAGTATGATCATGACGCTCTTAAAAATGCAGAGAAGTATTCCTTTACCATGGTGGATGAAGAATTTTATGATTCTTTTACAGCCTATGGCATTTTGATAGACGGTGTGGGCGTTTGCGCAAGCTACTCCGCTGCGTTTAAGCTTTTGGCAGATGCAGCCGGAATGGAAAGTATTGTTGTGACCGGATATCTGGATGGCAGTGTGCCTCATGCGTGGAATAAGGTGAAAGTGGATGATCACTGGTATATCGTGGATGCCACCAACAATGATAATGACACGATTGACAATGCACTGCTCAATCTTTCGGATTCGGCAGCTTACGGCACGTTAGTAGAAAATGACAGTTTTGTGATGGATGACAGCCTTTATAATTATGCAGCAGATACGGATGATCTGGAGTATTATCATACCATCGGACGCTATTTCGGAAAGGAACAGGTGGCAGAGGAACTGGCAAGTCTGCTTGCGGAGGATGGACAGGCGGTTTTGAGAACCGATTATGATATCGATGACGAAGAGTTCTACGATATAGCCCAGCAGGTGGCAGACAAGGCACAGAAAAGCATCACCGGTTTTTACTGGATGGGCGTGATCCATCTGGAAGAATGATCAGGAGAGAAGGCTTTTAAACAGAACAAAGGGTATTCGGCTGAAGACAAGCCGGATACCTTTTTTCTATAGAAACGGGAAGTGAAAAAACGGAAAAAGACTCACTGAAAAGACTCACAGAAATAAATCTTGATTTTTGCAATAGGGTCTAGTATAGTTAAATAGGTATTATTTACGGAGGCATATTATGGCAGAATTAGTAAAAGTTGCAGTGGACGCCATGGGTGGCGATAATGCGCCGGTAGAGATTGTCAAGGGCGCAGTGGAAGCAATCAATGAAAGCTCCCATGTAAAAGTTTTTCTGGTGGGTCAGGAAGATGTGGTAAATGCAGAACTTGCCAAATACACATATAATAAAGAGCAGATGGAAGTGGTGAATGCCACAGAAATTATCGAGACGGCAGAACCTCCTGTTATGGCAATTCGAAAGAAGAAAGATTCCTCTCTGGTAAAGGCTCTTTATCTGGTTAAGGACGGAACCTGTGATGCTTATGTGTCTGCCGGAAGCACAGGGGCTACGCTGGTAGGCGGTCAGGTGATCGTCGGCAGAATCAAAGGTGTGGAGCGTCCTCCGCTTGCTCCTTTGATTCCCACGGAGAATGGCTGTTCCCTTTTGATTGATTGCGGAGCGAATGTGGATGCAAGGCCATCTCATCTGATCCAGTTTGCCAAGATGGGTTCCATTTATATGGAACATGTTATGAATGTAAAGAATCCTAAGGTTGCCATTGTCAATATCGGCGCAGAGGAGGATAAGGGTAATGCACTGGTAAAGGAGACATATCCATTACTTAAGAATTGTCCTGATATTAACTTTGTCGGAAACATTGAAGCGCGGGATATTCCGTCGGGTAAAGCAGACGTAATCGTGTGTGAAGCTTTCGTAGGAAATGTAATTCTGAAAATGTACGAAGGGGTTGGAGGAACTCTGATCAAGAAGGTGAAGGCAGGCATGATGACTTCCCTTCGCAGCAAGATAGGAGCTCTTCTTGTGAAGCCTGCGTTAAAGCAGACCCTGAAGGCGTTTGACCTAGAGCAGTACGGGGGAGCACCGCTTCTTGGTTTAAACGGACTTGTTGTCAAGACGCACGGAAGCTCAAAGGCAGTGGAAATTAAGAATTCTATTCTGCAGTGTATCACATTTACAGAACAGAATATTAATGAAAAAATAAAAGAAAAAATTACAATGGAAGAAAATTAAGAAAGGAATATGTAACAATGGAATTTGAAAAATTAAAAAAGGTAATTGCTGACGTATTAAACGTCGATCCCGAGGAAATTACAATGGAGTCTACATTTGTAGATGATTTGGGAGCAGATTCTTTGGATGTTTTCCAAATTATTATGGGATTAGAGGAAGAGTTTGATATTGAAATTCCGGCTGAGGATGCAGAAAAGATCACTACAGTGGAAGAAGCGGTTAACTTAATTAAAAATGCTGTTAACAATTAAGATTATGTTTTGCAAATTTTCAATTAGCATGAATTAATGAAAAGCCCTTTTCCCAAAGGGCTTTTTGAATGGGGTTTGATTATGATTGCAGCTCTCAGTAACAAATTGGAAGAAAAAATAGGATACGAATTCAAAGATAAGGAGCTTCTGAAGCAGGCTTTAACTCACAGCTCTTTTACCAATGAACAGAAGATCAACAAGCAGAAGAATTATGAAAGGCTGGAATTTTTGGGGGATGCGGTGCTGGAGCTGGCATCCAGCAAATTTTTTTTCCTGAATCATCCGGATATGACAGAGGGAGAAATGACGAAGCTTCGTTCTTCCATGGTCTGCGAGCCGGCCCTTGCCTTTTGTGCAAGAGATTTGGGGCTTGGAGAGTATCTTTATCTGGGAAAAGGGGAAGAGGCAACAGGAGGTCGAAAAAGGGACTCTATTACCTCTGATGTAATGGAAGCTCTGATCGGTGCCATATATCTCGACAGCGGGTTTGAGGAGGCAGAAAAATTTATCCTGAAATTCATTCTTTCCGATCTTGAGAGCAAGCAGCTTTTTTATGACAGCAAAACGATTCTTCAGGAAAAGGTGCAGAAGAACGGACAGGTTCTTCGATATGAATTGTTGGAAGAGACAGGACCTGATCATGACAAGCAGTTCACTGTGGAGGCTTATATTGATGATAAGCCGGTAAGCAGGGGATGCGGAAGAACGAAAAAAGCTGCAGAGCAGCAGGCTGCCTATGCAGTACTTATTGAATGGGAGAAATAGTAGTTTTATGTATCTTAAGAGTATAGAAATACACGGATTTAAATCCTTTGCCAACAAGATTGTACTTCAGTTTCATAATGGTATTACAGGAATTGTAGGACCCAACGGAAGCGGTAAGAGTAATGTTGCCGATGCTGTGCGCTGGGTACTTGGTGAGCAGAGAATCAAGCAGCTTCGAGGTGCATCCATGCAGGATGTTATTTTCTCCGGAACGGAGCTCCGCAAGCCCTTAGGATACGCATACGTGGCAATTACACTGGACAATTCCGATCATCAGCTTGCCATTGAATATGATGAAGTCACAGTTGCCAGAAGGATTTATCGCTCCGGTGAAAGTGAATATCTGTTAAACGGAACACCATGCAGATTAAAGGATGTTAACGAGCTCTTCTATGATACCGGTATCGGCAAGGAAGGGTATTCCATTATCGGGCAGGGACAGATTGACAAAATCTTAAGCGGAAAGCCGGAGGAGAGACGTGAACTCTTTGACGAGGCAGCCGGCATTGTAAAGTTTAAAAGAAGAAAAGCAGCAGCACAGAAAAAACTGGAGGATGAGAAGCAGAATCTTGTCCGTGTGAATGATATTCTCTCGGAATTGGAAAAGCAGATCGGACCCTTGGAGAAACAGTCCGAGGTTGCGAAAGTTTATCTGAAAAAGAAAGAAGAATTAAAAACGCTTGATGTGAATATGTTCCTTTTGGAAAATAAAAGACTGCAGGAACAGCTGCAAAGCGTGGATGAAAAGTATGAAATTGCAAGTGCAGATTTAAACAGTACCTCCGAAAAATATGAGAAGATCAAGGAAGAGTATGAGCAGATAGAGGGACAGATAGCCCTTCTTGATGAAACCATCGAAAAGAGCAGGACATCCTTGACGGATACCAGTGTGCTCCGGGGGAAACTGGAGGGTGAGATCAATGTCTTAAAGGAACAGATCCATTTTGCCAAAAGCAACGAGGAGCATCTGAAACAGCGAAGAGAGGCCGTCCAGAAGGAAATAGACGAAAAAAATAAGGATAAAGACGGCATCTTAAGTGACAAGAAAATTATCGATGAACAGGTTGCAGAGATCGAGAGCACAAGAAATGAGGCCAGAGAAAAGCTGCTTGCCGTTCAGAATAAAATAGAAGAATTAAACAATAATATTGAGAGTGGTAAAAATACCATCATTGATGCTTTGAATAAGAGAGCTACCATCAAGTCGAAGCTGGGACGTTATGACACAATGACTGAGCAGGTCAACATCAGAAAGGCAGAACTTACTTCAAGGCTTCTTCGCATGAAATCAGACGAGGCACAGCAGGAAGCTGCGATGCAGAAGCTGAACGAAGAATTTGAGAAGATTAATGAAGAGATCAGAGCTTTAAATGATGCCCAGACCTCAAAGGAGGAGAAACTGGCACTGCTCCGTGATGAACTGGCAGAAAAAGATAAGCTTCTTCGGGATACTCAGGTAAGCTATCATCAGGAAAAGTCAAAGCTTGAGGCTCTGTCTAATCTGACGGAGCGCTATGAAGGTTATGGCGGCAGTGTTAAGAAGGTCATGGAATGCAAGGACAGGGAGAAGGGGATTATCGGTGTCGTTGCAGATATTATCAAGGTTGACAAAAAATACGAAACTGCAATTGAAACAGCACTTGGTGGAAATATCCAGAATATTGTCACTGATGACGAAGAGACTGCAAAGCGCATGATCGCATTTTTAAAGCAGAACAAAGGCGGAAGGGCAACCTTCCTTCCTCTCACCAGCATCACCAATCCTCAGGAATTTAAAAATCCTGAAGCGTTAAAGGAAAAAGGTGTAATCGGTATGGCCGATGAGCTTGTTCATGCCCCGGATAAGTACAGTAATGTGGCAAAAGCAATGCTTGGCCGTATCGTGGTTGTTGACAATGTGGATAATGCGGTTAAAATAGCAAGAAAGTTTGACTATGGTATTCGTATGGTTACCATCGAAGGGGAGCTTCTTGTTCCCGGTGGTGCGATCAGTGGTGGTGCCTTTAAAAATAACAGCAATCTCCTTGGAAGAAGAAGAGAGATGGAGGAGCTGGAGGCTAAGGTCAAGAAGTACTTAAAGCAAATTGACACTCTTCTTCAGAAAATCGAGGACACCAAGGCGGAGAGAAATAAGCTCAGGTTAAGTCTTGAGGAGGATAAGGCAGCCCTTCAAAAGAAATTTATTGAGCAGAATACGGCCAGATTAAATGTGATCAAAGCAAAGGAACGCAAGGAGGAAGCTTCAGAAGGATCGTTGGAGCTTAAGGCAGAAGAGCGTGAGATTGAGAACCAGATTCAGGAGATCAAGCTCAGCAAAGAAGAAATCCATAAAGAACTTGAGGAATCGGAGGCACTTGAAAAACAGATAGAGATTCAGATCAAGGAATTTCAGGCGCAACTGGAGGAAAAGCGCACCGAGGAATCGGAGGAATCCGCTCATGTGGGAACTCTGGATCTGGAAGTGGAAAAGATGCTTCAGCAACAGGGCTTCCATCAGCAGAATGTTGACCGTATTAACGGTGAAATCGACCGCTTTGCAGAGGAACTTTCCGAAATCGAGGATGGCCTTGTAAAGAGCAGTGAGGATATTAAGAATAAAGAGAATAATATCGTAGAGATCAGACAGACTATCGAGGCTTCCCATACCACGCAGAGTGATACGGAAAAACAGATGCAGGAAGATATCGCAAAGAAAGAAGAGTTAAGTGCAAGACAGAAGAATTTCTTTAAAGACAGGGAAGAAATGTCAGAGCGCATGACTGCTCTTGACAAGGAAGTCTATCGTTTGAATGCTCAGAAAGAGAAATTCAAGGAAACCCTGGAATCCCAGATCAACTATATGTGGGATGAGTACGAGATTACTCTCTCCGATGCGGCATCCTTACGCAATGAAGCCATGAATGATCTGACCGCAATGAAGAAGGAAATTGCATCTTTAAAGGAGCAGATCAAGAAGCTGGGAGATGTCAATGTCAATGCCATTGAGGATTTCAAAAACCTGATGGAGAGATACAATTTCCTTAAGGGTCAGCACGACGATCTGGTAGAGGCTGAAAAGACACTGGAAGGAATTATTGAAGAGCTGGATACTGCAATGCGCAAGCAGTTCCAGGAAAAATTTGGAGAAATCAGCAGAGAATTCGATAAAGTATTTAAAGAAATGTTTGGCGGTGGAAAGGGAACTCTGGAACTCATGGAGGATGAGGATATTCTGGAGGCAGGAATCCGCATCATTGCGCAGCCTCCGGGCAAGAAGCTTCAGAACATGATGCAGCTGTCCGGTGGAGAAAAGGCACTAACTGCCATTGCCCTTTTATTTGCCATTCAGAATCTGAAGCCGTCTCCCTTCTGTCTGCTTGACGAAATTGAAGCAGCGCTGGATGAGAGCAACGTATCACGTTTTGCCAAGTATTTACATAAGCTTACAAAACACACACAGTTTATTGTAATCACACACAGGCGCGGTACCATGGAGCAGGTGGACAGACTTTACGGAATCACCATGCAGGAAAAGGGTGTTTCCACGCTGGTGAGTGTAAATCTGATTGATAAGGAGCTTGATGACTGATGGCAGGTTTTTTTAACAGACTGAAGGAAGGTCTTACAAAAACAAGAAATAATATTGTAAACGGGATCGATTCGGTGTTTAGCGGTTTTTCTACCATTGATGAGGATTTTTACGAGGAACTGGAAGAAATCCTGATTATGGGAGATATCGGAGTCAATGCCACGGAAAAGATTCTTGACAGACTTCGCAGTCAGGTAAAAGAAAATCACATCAAAGAACCCGCAAAATGTAAGGAACTGTTGATCCAGAGTATCAAAGATCAGATGAAGGTGGAGGATACCGCCTACGATTTTGAAAAGGAACAGTCTGTGATTTTGGTGATCGGTGTCAATGGTGTAGGAAAAACCACTTCGGTTGGAAAGCTTGCGGGCATTTTGAAAGGACAGGGCAAAAAGGTCCTGATCGCGGCGGCAGATACTTACCGGGCAGCGGCAGGCGAACAGCTTTCCGAGTGGGCACACAGGGCCGGTGTTGATATGATTGGAGGCAAAGAGGGAGCAGATCCCGCCAGCGTAGTGTATGACGCGGTGAATGCGGCAAAGGCCCGCCACGCGGATATACTTCTCTGTGATACCGCAGGCCGGCTTCACAATAAGAAAAATCTGATGGAAGAATTGAAAAAGATCAACAGGATCATCGACAAGGAATTTCCCGATGCCCACAGAGAGAATCTGGTGGTGCTTGACGGAACTACCGGTCAGAATGCTTTAAATCAGGCGAGAGAGTTTGGGGAGACAGCCGATCTGACGGGTATTATTCTCACCAAAATGGACGGAACAGCTAAGGGTGGTATTGCAGTTGCCATTCAATCGGAACTGAATATTCCCGTAAAATATATCGGTGTCGGGGAAACCATAGAAGATTTGCAGAAGTTTGACGCGCAGCAGTTTGTCAATGCGCTGTTTGAAGTGGAGGAAACTCCGGGAGGAAATGAAGATGGAGAATAAAATGCTTACACTGGAAAAATTTGAAGAAGCTTCTGAGGTGGTAAAAAGAGTTACTCAGGAGACAAAGCTGGTTTACAGCGATTTTTACAGTAACCAGACTGGAAATAAGGTATACCTGAAACCGGAGAACATGCAGTTTACCGGTGCCTATAAGCTTCGAGGCGCCTATTATAAATTAAGCACATTGACCGAGGAGGAGAGAAGCAGAGGGCTTATCACCGCTTCTGCCGGAAACCATGCCCAGGGAGTTGCCTACGCAGCCAAATGTTACGGTGCCAAGGCAGTGATCGTGATGCCAACCACAACTCCGCTGATCAAGGTAAACAGAACCAAAAGCTATGGAGCGGAAGTTGTTCTCTACGGAGATGTCTATGATGAGGCTTGCGAGCATGCCTATGAGCTGGCCAAGGAGAACGGATATACTTTCATTCATCCCTTTGATGATCTGGCGGTTGCAACTGGCCAGGGAACCATTGCCATGGAAATCTTCAAGGAATTACCGCTTGTTGATTATATTCTGGTGCCTATCGGGGGCGGCGGACTGGCCACAGGTGTTTCTACCCTTGCAAAGCTTCTGAATCCAAAAATCAAGGTAATCGGAGTGGAACCTGCAGGAGCAAACTGTATGCAGGAATCCATCAAGGAGGGAAAAGTGGTGACACTTCCTCATGTGAATACCATTGCAGACGGTACGGCAGTGAAGACACCGGGAACCAAGATATTCCCTTATGTGAGCAAAAATCTTGATGGTATCATCACAATTGAAGATGAAGAACTGGTAGTTGCATTCCTTGATATGGTGGAAAACCATAAGATGATCGTTGAAAACTCGGGTCTTCTGACAGTGGCAGCACTGAAGCATCTTGACGTGAAGGGAAAAAAGGTGGTTTCCATTTTAAGCGGCGGCAATATGGATGTGATCACCATGTCATCGGTGGTTCAGCAGGGACTTATCAAGAGAGACAGGATCTTCACTGTTTCTGTTCTCCTTCCTGATAAGCCGGGAGAGCTTTCAAGGGTAGCCGATGTGATTGCAAAGCAAAGCGGAAACGTAATCAAGCTGGAGCACAACCAGTTTGTTTCCATCAACAGAAATGCTGCTGTGGAGCTTAGAATTACATTGGAAGCTTTTGGAACCGAACACAAGAATCAGATTATCAGGGCACTGGAGGAGAACAAATATCATCCGAAGGTGGTAAGAACAAATATCTGATCGGCTTATGGAATGAATGATATGAAAAAAGGTCTGCATACTAAAATCAGGTATGCAGATTTTTCATATTTATGACAATAAAAAAATATAATAACGGTAGGTAATTGCGAAACTCGCTAAGCTCGTTCGCAATCTTGAACCAAAACAAGGAA
>CAMEIH010000020.1 GCA_945917985.1 uncultured Clostridium sp.
TTTTTTTTTTTTTTTTTTTTTTTTTTTTTTTTTTACAGCTGTAAAAGCTATCGAATAAAAAGAATCCATCAGAAACCTTTGAAAATAGATTATAAATGTGTTACAGAACAAAGAATAACATGATAATGATATATTGACAATAAGTTTATATTTATTTAATAATATTTATAAAAAAGAAAGCATATCTGGCAAAGCAGGGAGTACTCATGGAAAAAGCATACGAACTTGAGTTTACTGGTGAAAAGAGCGGAAGCTTATATGTGAATTGCTGCGGACTGTCAAGGACAGAACCTCTTCACAGCTTCGGACCGGCGTTTAAGCCGCATTTTGTGATCCATTATGTGATCGGAGGCAAAGGAAAGCTTGCGATCGGCGGAAAGGAATATCCCCTTAAGCAGGGATACGGCTTTCTGATACCGCCGGAGGAGCTTGCCTTTTATCAGGCGGATGAAACGGATCCCTGGACTTATGTGTGGGTCGGATTTTCCGGGCAGCAGGCTGCGCAGATCGTGCAGGCTACGGGACTTTCTCTTGCCAATCCGGTCTTCAAGACGGATAAGGGAGATGCGTTTTATCAGGCTGTGAAGGACATGCTGGAGCATAAGACCTTCAGTGTGGCCAATGAACTGAGAAGAAACGGGCAGCTTCATCTGTTTTTGTCGCTGATTGCGGAAAGTGCCCATATTGAGGAGAGGGGAGAGGCTGATAAGGGAGATGCCTATGTAAAACGTGCCGTGGATTTTATTGTGGGTAATTACTGTAACCCCATCAAGATCACGGATGTGGCGGATTATGTGTGTATCAACAGAAGCTATCTCTACACGCTGTTTAAAAATTCCATGGGAATGTCACCGCAGCAGTTTCTTTCGGCTTTCCGGATTACTAAGGCAGCAGAGCTGCTACACATTACTTCTCTTCCCGTTGAAAGCATTGCGCTCTCCTGCGGTTACACGGACCCTCTCGTTTTTACCAAATCATTCAAGCAGATGAAAAAGATGTCGCCTTCCGCCTATCGCAAGGAGATGCAGAAGGGTGAAACAAGAAAAAATAAGGAATATTTGCAACAGATAGAGGATTTTATCAATCAGGTGAATAAGATAAACAGTTAACATTTTGACAGGTTTGTATAACAAACCTGTCTTTTTTTTGCAGAAAATGTACATTAACATATAATTATCAAAAGGAAAACGGAAACAAAGATAGACAGTCAAACAGTATGGCTGAATATCAGCAATTGAGAAAGGTATGGGTATTGTCATGAAAGAAACAGTTTTAAAGAAATTTGAAGAAGTATTTGGGGACAGTGAAGGAGCAAAGGTATTTTTTGCACCGGGGCGTGTGAATCTGATTGGAGAACATACAGACTACAACGGCGGGCATGTTTTTCCCTGTGCACTGACCATCGGCACTTATATGGCTGTGAAAAAGCGTGATGACAAGAAGCTTAGATTTTACTCCATGAATTTTGATCATCTTGGCGTGATTGAATCAAGTATTGAAGGCTTAAAGCCTGAAAAGGAAGCGGACTGGACCAATTATCCGAAGGGAGTGATATGGGCTTTCGAAAAGCGTGGAATGAAGATGGACTGCGGCCTTGATATCGTATTAAACGGTAACATTCCAAATGGTTCCGGCTTATCTTCTTCTGCTTCTCTGGAAGTGGTAACGGGATTTATGCTGCGTGATCTGTTCGGCTTTGATGTGACAAATGTGGAACTGGCCCGGATCGGTCAGTATTCGGAGAATAATTTTAATTGTATGAACTGTGGGATCATGGATCAGTTTGCGTCAGCTATGGGCAAAAAGGACAATGCCATTTTTCTTGATACGGCAGATCTTTCTTACGAATATGCACCGATCAATTTAGCCGGTGCAAAGATTGTAGTTACTAACAGTAAGGTAAAGCATTCTCTTGTGAATTCAGAATACAACACCAGAAGAAGCGAGTGTGAAACGGCGTTGAAGGAATTGCAGACAGTGATAGATATCAAAGGACTCGGCGATCTGACAGAAGAGGAATTTGAAGCGCATAAAAGTGCAATTAAGGATGAAACGAGAGTTAAGAGGGCAAAACATGCGGTTTATGAGAACCGGAGAACGATTCGTGCCGTAGAAGCCTTGAAGAACAATGATCTGGAAACCTTCGGGGAACTGATGAACGCATCTCATGTGTCACTTCGTGATGATTACGCAGTTTCCTGCAGTGAGATTGATGTGCTTGTAGATGCAGCCTGGAAGGTAGAGGGTGTGATCGGATCCCGTATTACGGGAGGCGGCTTTGGCGGCTGCACCGTCAGCATCGTAAAGGATGAAGCTATTGAAGCTTTCAAAGAACAGGTTGGCAAAGCATATCAGGAGCAGGTGGGCAAAACCCCGGAATTTTATGTAGTAGAAATCGGAAACGGACCTTGTGAGCTGTAAGGGGGATGGAGAAATGATTCAGACAGAAATTAGAAAACTGGTTCAGTACGGACTTTTAACAGGGCTGGTTCCCGAGGAAGATAAAATTTATACCATCAACAGACTGCTGGAGCTTTTTGGTATGGAGGAGCTTCAGGATTTGGATGAAGATGCTCTTGCAGAGGTGGAAAATACCGGTGTGGAGGATCTGGAAGCTATCCTTTCCGCCATGCTTGACTATGCTTTTGAAGCCGGACTCATGGAGGAGAACAGCGTTGCTTACAGGGATCTTTTTGATACAAAGATTATGAGTGTGTTGCTTCCCCGTCCCAGTGAAGTGATCCGCAAATTCAGAGAGCTTTATAAGGAAGACCCGGGAAAGGCAACAGATTACTATTATAAATTCAGCTGTGATACAGATTATATCCGCAGATATCGGATCAAAAAAGATAGGAAGTGGATCGCGAAGACAGAGTATGGTGACCTGGATATCACGATCAATCTTTCCAAGCCGGAGAAGGATCCGAAAGCGATTGCAGCCGCAAAAAATGCGAAGCAGACGGCTTATCCGAAATGTCAGCTCTGCATGGAAAATGAAGGCTATGCAGGCAGGCTGAATCACCCGGCCCGCCAGAATCACCGTATTATTCCTGTTACCATTCAGGGAAGTGACTGGGGATTCCAGTACTCTCCCTATGTTTACTACAACGAGCATTGTATTGTATTCAATGGTCAGCATGTACCTATGAAAATTGAACATAATACCTTCTGCAAGCTGTTTGACTTTGTAAAGCAGTTCCCACACTATTTTGTGGGGTCCAATGCCGATCTGCCGATCGTCGGGGGTTCTATTTTGAGCCATGATCATTTCCAGGGCGGAAACTATGAATTTGCCATGGCGAAGGCACCTGTGGAGAGAAGCTTTACGGTAAAAGGATTTGAGGATGTCAGGGCAGGCGTTGTGAAGTGGCCCATGTCCGTAATCCGCTTAAGCGCAGCAGACACAGACCGGATCATTGCACTGGCAGACGTGATCTTAAATAAGTGGAGAAGCTACAGCGACGAGGCAGCATTTATTTTTGCACAGACTGATGGAGAGCCTCACAATACCATCACACCCATCGCAAGAAAACGTGGGGAAAATTACGAGCTGGATCTTGTCCTTCGAAACAATATTACCACCGAGGAACATCCTCTCGGCGTTTATCATCCCCATGCAAAGCTTCATCATATTAAAAAAGAAAATATCGGCCTGATCGAGGTCATGGGACTTGCCGTTCTTCCTGCCAGATTAAAGGGAGAGATGGAACAGCTGAAGGCAGCCATGCTTGCCGGTAAGGACTTAAGGAGCGATGAAGTGCTGGAAAAGCATGCAGACTGGGTGGATGAGTTCAGCGCGAAGTATGACAAAATCGACAACTCCAACATTGATGCAATCGTGGAAAAGGAGATTGGTCTTGTATTCATGCAGGTGTTAGAGGATGCCGGTGTTTACAAGAGAACTTCGGAGGGACAGGAAGCATTTGACAGATTTATCGGGAGTCTGTAAATATGAAATTTCTTCTCATTGGCATTAACTCAAAATACATCCATTCCAATCCGGCAATCCATTATCTGAAGGAATATGCGGGAAAGGAATATGAGGATTCCATAGAACTTGCGGAGTATACCATCAATCAGCGCGGGGAGGAGATTCTTGCGGATATCTATAAAAGAAATCCGGATGTGCTTGGGATGTCCTGCTATATCTGGAATTTCAGTATGGTACAGGAACTCCTTCATGAACTGCCAAAGCTTCTGCCCGGAAGAGATATCTGGCTGGGCGGGCCGGAGGTGTCCTTTGAAGGGGAACAGGTGCTGAAGGACTTTCCCATGGTCACAGGTATTATGGTGGGTGAAGGGGAAGCCACCTTCAGAGAACTGCTTGGATATTACAGGCGAAATGAGCCGGCTGAGGCAGCTTTGATACAAAAGATCACGGGACTTCTGCTTCCGGGTGGCTATACAGGGCAGCGCGAGGAGCTTAGTCTTGATGCTCTTCCCTTCCTTTATGAGGATCTGTCAGAGTACCGGAACAGAATCCTTTATTATGAAACCAGCAGAGGATGTCCCTTTCAGTGTATTTACTGTCTGTCTTCCGTGGAGAGAAAGGTCCGCCTCCGCAGCATGGAGAAGGTGAAGCGGGAGCTTCAGTTTTTCCTGGACAGAAAGGTGCCGCAGGTAAAATTTGTGGACAGGACCTTTAACTGCAATCGTGAACATGCCATGGAAATCTGGCGCTATATCAAAGAACATGACAACGGTGTCACAAATTTTCATTTTGAAGTGGCAGCAGATATTATGACGCAGGAACAGCTTGAAGTTCTTTCCGATATGCGTCCGGGACTTGTGCAGCTGGAGATCGGGATTCAGACCACCAATGATCAGACTCTGCATGAGATCAACCGTTATGTGGATACTGACCATATTGCCCGGGTAGTGGCGGCCCTTCGGGAGAAGGGAAACATCCATATTCATCTGGATCTGATCGCGGGACTTCCCTTCGAGGATTATGAGAGCTTTGGTCATTCCTTTGATGAAGTTTATGAAATGGAGCCGGAGCAGCTTCAGCTTGGTTTTCTGAAGGTGCTGAAAGGTTCACCCATGTTTTATCTGACAGAAAAATACGGCGTGGTTTATCAGTCAAAGCCGCCCTATGAAGTGCTGTACACAAAGTGGCTCTCCTATGGAGAGGTACTTAAGCTGAAGCAGATCGAGGAGATGGTGGAGCTTTATTATAATTCCAATCAGTACAGGGCAACACTGCGAATTTTAAGAGAGAATTTTAACAGCCCTTTTGCCATGTTTGAAGCGCTGGCAGAGTTCTATGAGAAAAAGGGATATTTCACAAATGCACCGGCAAGAGGCTATCGCTATCAGGCGCTTCTGGATTTTGCCTGTGAAGTGGATGAGGAAAAGCAGGAACTTTACAGGGAGCTTTTGACCTACGATTATTATCTGAGAGAGAATGCCAAGAGCCGTCCTTCTTTTGCAAAGGATTTGTCAAAGTACCATGAAATAATATGGGAATTTTACAGAAAAGAAGAGGAACAACCGGATATCTTGAAAGACTACCGGAATTATCACGCAAAGCAGACTCTGAAAATGACACATATGGAGGTGTTTGCTTACCCTGTATGGGAAAAGGAAGCGGAGAAGATCTGTGTCAAAAGACAAAAGCCCGGATTTATGCTGTTTGATTATCAGGTGAGAAATCCTTTAAATCAGGATGCGAGGACAGTGTTAATTTTATAAAAAAGCAAGAAAAATCATTTTGAAAAAAGTAATTGAGTGATTAACCCTGCCTTGCTATAATTGAGATAGGGTTAGTTTTGAACAAGATTATAATTTTCTTTTAAAATGGCTAAAATGAATTTGTGACACCACTGGTGACACAAATTAGCTGGACGAATCACTTGCTGATAATGTTGGGTTGTAAAACTGATGAGGAGCGACAGTTAGACAGACAGGTAAAGAACGAGAATGAAAATCCGAGTGTTGGCTTGCTTCTTTATAAGACTATTCTTGAGAAGAAGTTGAAGCAGTTGGTCAATATTCCACAGATTGAGGATTAAGGTTTGTGGGTACGGATATGATATTTACTCTGGGAGAGGAGTAGATGGAAAAAGAGAATTATAATCAGATAATATTTACAGCCGTTAAGGATAACTTCCTTAGCGGCTATTTTTATATCCCAAAGGTGGCTTATGAAGGGATGCAGGGGTATATTTTGAATGAAAACGAATTAAATGAATTGTTAAATGATACAATAAATGATATCATAAAATGAGACGATAAAGGAGTGATATCATGGAAACAAGAGAAACAGAAGTTGTAGAGTTTAAAAAAACAACAAGTGAATTAAAAGAGGGTGTTATTTCTTTGGCATCCATGTTGAATAAAAATCGATATGGCACATTGTATTTCGGAGTAAAAAATGATGGTTCCATTTTCGGACAACAAATTGGGAAAACAACCACTTCTGATATTTCAAAAGCTATTAAAAACAATTTAAAACCACGGATTACACCGCAAATTGAAGTGCTAGGTGAGCAAGGCAAAGAAATTATTAAAGTGGTTGTAAGAGGAGAAGATGTTCCATATTCTGCATACGATCGTTATTATATTCGTTCTGATGATGAAGATTTGATAATGACGAATACACAATTGGAACAGTATTTTTTGAACAAGAATTATGATTACTCAAAGTGGGAAAGACAGGATTCAGGGGTTAGTTTTGAGGATATTGATGAAGAATTATTGATTCAGTATGTGAACAAAGGGAATGATAGCGGGCGTATTAATTTTTTATATAAAGATTCATGGACTACACTTTCAAAGTTAAAATTACTATGTGGTGATAATCTGAATAACGCAGGGTATTATTTGTTTTCAAATAAAAAACCATTACTGTTGAAATTGGCAATCTATCCGACAGACGAGAGAATCAGTTTTACAGACATGAGACATTTTCGTGGAAATATTTTTGAATGTATTGATGAGGCGGTTCGGTATGTAACGAATAATATTCACTGGAATGCAAAGATTGTAGGAATGGAGAGGATAGAAACACCGGAAATTCCTATGGAAGCATTCCGTGAGATTATTGTCAATAGTTTTGCGCATATGTATGTAAATGAAGTGTCTTCTAATGAAATATATATTACACCTACAAGGGTTCATATCTATAATCCGGGCTCATTAGTACCGGGAACAACTCCTGAAATGTTTGCAGAAAGAAAACAGGGTTCTATGATTCGCAATCCTTTGATTGCAACCACATTGTATTATAATAAAACGATTGATGCTTTTGGAACAGGCTTTGAACGTGTTTTTAATTTGTGTAAAAATATTGGGTATGAATATAATGATAGCCAATTCGGTTTTACATTTGAATTTTTTAGAAGTCAGAATGATACAATAAATGATATGATAAATGATACGATATCAGAATTAAGTGCGGATGAACAAAAAGTCTATGAATTGATAAAGTCCGGCAGGCATTATTCGAAGGCGGAGTTGGCATCTGAGATTGGAAAGTCTAAAGCGACAGTATCAAGAATTATTAAGCATCTTGTGGATCAAAATTACATTGAACGTGTTGGGTCAAATAAGACCGGTTATTGGATTGTGAAAGGAGACAACAGATGAAGTTAAAGGACACCTATATTACCCACGATAGTGACGGAGAACAGATTTTGTTAGATACAAGCAGTTCTTTTGCGGGACTGATCCGCAGTAATTTTTCTATATTCTTGTACCGGGTGGTATTCTGCTTGTTCTCCTGACCTATGCTTTTCGCAAGAGATTAAAGAAGCTCCATAAAAGAATGCAGCGAGAAAGAAATTGTTTCAGTATATGGATGCAGAGCATATTTGGTATATGCCCCTGAAAGGGGCAATTTTAAAAGACCTGTATCCCAGACAGGAAATGCGTCAAATGGCAGATAACAATATTTTGTTTGATACGTCCTGTGAAGCGGCTGTAAAGGATTATTTTGTAAAGGAAGGCTATGAAGTGATTTCTTACGCAAAGGGGAATCATGATGTATATGAGAAGGAGCCTGTCTATAATTTTGAGATGCATATGGAAATAATGTACTGGAGATATACTGGAAACCGGATTTTGCAAAATATTTCGAGTGTACTGAACTTAGAGTTGAAAAGGAGAAAGTGCATAATGAGTGAAATAATGAAAGCACCATGCATTAATCATTGGATAAATGTACTGCGTGGCGGTAAAATGGTTTTTGATAAAGAAACGAACGAAGCGATTGATAAAGTTTTTGAGCAGTTGCATCTGATAGCGCCATGTGGAGACGATGAAAGACGAGAAATATGGCTGAAGGCAGAGCGTGGTTCAGCCGAGGATTATGATGATTATGAATATCTTAAGGATGAAGAGATAGTTGATACTTATGAAGATTTTCTCAGAATGTGGAAGGAAGAATATCCGGATGAAGTGAATTGGTTTCATCTTGTCACAATAGAAAGGGATGATTATAGGGCGATTTTTTTAAGAAGGGAGCTGATATATCAGTCAAGAGTTTATGAAGAACAAGAGGTTTACGAGTATGGGTTGAAAGAATTGTTTGTATGGATGGAGGAGGCAGTTAAGAAATGTGTTGAAGCTTTACAAAATGGTTCATATAATTGTGATGTACAGAATAATCTATCAGCCAGACAGCGAACGGGAACTATCCTAAGGAAAGATTATTGGGAATTGTTTCCGGATTGTAGGGAGACATTTTTTTCTGAAATATCAGATGCGGAGATTGAAATATTTGTATCCAATATAGAAAAACAGAAGGAAGGTCAGCCTGTTGGCAACTATATTACTGATATGACTGCAAGAAAGTTCTATGAATACTGTGCAATTGGTTATAAGGCGAATCAGTATGAGAATCTGGATGGACTTACAGCAAAGGAGCAGTATTATAAGAAAGCAGATGGCAGAGATGAAGGACTTTCGGAGATTGACACAGATTCATGTGAAGAGTTTGAGGCTTGGTATAATGACAGGCATCGAGGTGGAGGTCATCCATGGGAAGTATGTCGGGGAGGTAATTCTACCCATATAGATTTATTTGTGAGACATAATGAACATGGTTACTTTTTATCTGTAAAAGGAAAGGCATGGACCCGTTCCATTGAAGCAATTAAGTTTTATAATGCGCTAAGGCAAGAGGGAGTTGCTGTTTATCTGCATGATGCGAAGGGTATTACAGACAGACTTCTTGGAAGGGATAGAATTGGAATTGTACCAGAACATGTCATTCCTGCATACTGTGAATCATGGTTTCCGGGGATGGAGATTCTTGATTTTATGAATTTACCTTATGAACAGGATGAATATGAAGCAATGTTGCCAAAGATTACTTGGCTTGAAGAACAGAAGCAGGAGCTGTTGATAAAAAATTAAATTTTTTGCTAACCCCTACTTGACAAAATCGGGAGTGAGGCAGGTCGGCAAGACATATATCCTGAGAGTATTTCGGCACTGATGGAAATGTGTATGCAGCATTTTGTATATAAATTGCATGATTGGTTAGGCGAATACTTCAAAAAGAAGCTCCATATATTGTAAAGACAAAAAAGCATCAGGTCTTATCAATATGGCACAGGTTTTAACCAACATATCCAATATCATTATCCCCATTGTGATCTTTTATATCATTGCTTACGGAGTCATCAATAAATGTAATGTTTATGAGGACTTTGTGAAAGGAGCGAAGGATGGCTTCAAGACCGTAGTGGGAATCATGCCTACGCTGGTGGCACTTATGATTGCTGTCGGAGTCCTGCGCGCTTCCGGTTTTCTGGATTTTGTGGGAGAGTTCTGCAGTCCGCTTGCGAATATACTGCATTTTCCGGCAGAACTGATTCCCCTTGTCTTTATCAAAATGTTCTCTTCCTCCGCGGCGACGGGGCTTGTGCTTGATATTTTTAAAAATCACGGAACGGATTCTTTTGTCGGTCTTGTCACCTCCATTATGATGAGCTGCACGGAAACTATTTTTTATACCATGAGCGTTTACTTTCTGGCGGCAAAGGTGACGAAGACAAGATATACCCTGACGGGTGCTCTGTTATCCACACTGGCAGGGATTATTGCCAGTGTGGTGCTGGCAGGGTGCATGATGTAGGCAGGCGTTAAAGAGATGTGTTTTCCTTAACGTATTTTTGAAAAAATTCCTGAATAAGGGGAATGCATTTCTTTATGTTTTCTTTCAGAAAGCCGTCCTTCCAGATAAGATAAACATACCGCTTGATGGATAAGTCGGATATTTTTCTCAGACAAAGAGAGCCTCCGGCAAAGGATGTCCCCCAGGTTTTTTCGGGGATGAGTGCAATACCCAGGCCTTCACATAGAAGCTGACGAAGAATGGTGGGATTATCCACCCGGATGGAAACTTCCGGGTGGAAATTTTTTTGCTCACATTGCTGTAGAATCGTCTGTTCCAACGACCAGTCCTGATTCAGACTGATGAACTCCTCGTGAATGAGATCCTCTGTTGTGATAGTATGCTTATTAAGAAGAGGATGATTCCCGGGAAGTGCAAGGAGAATGTTTTCCTCAAGCAGCAGGGAAGCATTGACTTTATTTATGGGCTCTGATGATGCAATAATCTTTAAGTCTGCATCTTCATTCGAACAGGTGTCGTGATTCCACTGGGAAATACGATACAGAATATCATGGGTATTTTTCTTAAGATATACCATTAATTCAGGCAGAAACAGGGAAGCACATCCGATGTGAATGTTCAGTTCACGGCTATGGTTACTGTTTCTTTCATTGATTTCCTCTATGGCATTTGTATAGATTTCTCTTATTTGCCTGACACAATTTAAAAAGATGATGCCGTTTTCGTTTAATGTAATGTGCTTTCCGTTTCGGTCAAACAGAGGATAGCCAACTTCAGTTTCCAATCTTTTAATCGTTTGACTTAAGGAAGATTGAGAAATAAAAAGCTGTTCGGCTGCTTTTGATATATTTAGTGTTTTTGCTACGATTTCAAAGTACTTTAATTGAAGCTGCTCCATTATTTAAAACTCCTAATAAATAAAAACAATATAATTATAAACTTATATAAATATTATCATAGAAGTATTGGATAGGCAATTGCAGGATTGCTATGATGAAAGAGAGGAAAAAGAGAAATTTAGGGATGGTGAAGATATGTCCATATTTATATTGCTGATTCAAAAGTTGGTTGTAATGTTCATTTTTATGATGATGGGAGCCTTTCTTTTTAAGAAGTCTCTGATTACGGAGGAGGGAAGTAAATGCTTTGGGAATCTCCTGATTTATCTGGTGCTTCCCTGTGTGATCGTAAACAGTTTTTTGACAGAGAGAACCGCGCAGCGCATGATGGCTCTGCTTCTTTGCCTTTGTCTTTCGGTGTTGATATTATGTCTTTCCATTATGGTTTCAAGACTTTTGTTTCAGAAGGATCCGATCGGACATTTTGCAGCAGCTTTTTCCAATCCGGGCTTTTTTGGCATTCCGCTGATATCGGCGGTGTTGGGTGAAGAAGCGGTATTTTATGTGGCTCCCTTTATCGCGTGCCTGAATATTTTGCAGTGGACCTACGGCGTTTCCGTCTTAAAGGAAGAAAAAGTGAAGGTTTGTCTTAAAAATATTATATGTTCACCGTTTATGATCGGGTTCGGAATCGGTATTTTGCTCTTTTTGAGTCAGGTAACGATACCGACAGTCGCCAGATCCGTGATTAGTATGACAGCAAATCTGAACACTCCTGTTGCAATGCTGGTTTCCGGTGTGTATCTGGCAAAGGTGGACCTGAAAGCCATGTTAAAAAACCGGGAATTATACAGAATTTCAGCAGTCAGACTCCTGATTATCCCAGCTCACGGCGCTTTGGTGCTGAGTCTTCTACCAGAGTATTTATATGATGTAAAAATGTGTCTTTTCATTGCTGCCGCATGTCCTGTGGGGAGCAATGTGGCTGTGTATGCACAGCTTCACAAGAAAGATTATGCCTATGCGGTGCAGACGGTTGTTCTGTCTACATTGTTATCTGCGTTCTCAATCCCCATGCTGGTATTGACAATTCAGAATGTATGGCATTAATTAATATTAAAAGTAAAAGAAAGAAGGAAAATTTATGACACCGGAATTAAAGAAAGAAACAGACAGAAAGCTTCAGAACTATCATCAGCTGAATCAATCGGCAAAGAAGGGACAGATTCTTTTTGCAGGATCTTCGCTGATGGAAATGTTTCCCATTGAGGAATTTCTTCAGGAGATGGGAAGCGATATTGTCATCTACAACAGAGGCGTTGGCGGTTACAAGACGGAGGACATGTTGAATGCCATGGATATCTGTGTCTATGAGCTTGCCCCCTCCAGAATCTTTATTAATATCGGAACCAACGATTTAAGCGACCCTGCTATTTCCATGGAGCAGATGATTGGAAATTACGATAAGATCCTTTCTGAGATTGAGGCTCATCTGCCGGGCGTGGAACTGTATCTGATGGCTTATTACCCTGTAAATTATGAGGCAGCAGCGGAGGAGATGAAGCCCTGTCTCCTGATTCGCAACAATGAGAAGATAAACCGTGCCAACAGGGAAGTGGAAAAACTGGCAGGGAAGCATCACGCAAAATATATTGATATCAATGATAAGCTGAAGGATGCAGATGGCAACCTGAAGGCAGAATATACCATTGAAGGGATGCATATTAAAAGAGAAGGATATGAGGCAATTCTTCCTGATATCATGAAGTATGTGGAAGAAATCTGAATGTAAAATTTGCGTTGATATACTGGTTTTTACTGTAGCGATTTGGTATAATAAAGGAACAGTATGATAAAAAATGGAGGCCTTTATGAACCCAAAAATTACATGGCTTGACGACCCTGAAGTATTTCAGGTGAATCGTCTTCCCGCACACAGCGATCACAGTTTTTATCAAAGCCTTGAAGAACAGCAGGCAAAAAACAATTCTTTACTGCAGTCCCTGAACGGCGTGTGGAAATTCCGCTATTCGGAGAATGCGAAGACACGTCCTGCGGATTTTTACAAGGAGAGCTTTGATTTTTCGGATTTTGATGAAATCAAAGTTCCCTGTCATATTGAGATAGCAGGCTATGACAAGATCCATTACATCAATACCATGTACCCCTGGGAGGGACATTACTACAGGAGACCTGCCTACAGCCTTGAAAAAGCAGGGGACGGCAGAGGCATGTTCAGCGAAGCGGACTATAATCCGGTGGGTTCCTACATCAAAGAGTTTGATCTTGAAGAGGGGCTTTTAAATAAAAGGGTGGTCATCCGGTTTGAAGGTGTGGAGCAGGCCATGTATCTGTGGCTGAACGGAAACTTTGTGGGATATGCGGAGGACAGCTTTACCCCTTCCGAGTTTGACCTGACTCCTTATATCAAAGAAAAGGGAAACATACTGGCAGTGGAAGTGCACAAGAGAAGCACTGCGGCTTTTCTGGAAGATCAGGATTTCTTCCGGTTCTTTGGCATTTTCAGAAATGTGACGTTGATGGCAAAGCCGGAAATTCATGTGGAGGATATGTGGGCAAAGCCTATGCTTGCAAAGGATGGTACAGGCAGCCTTGGATTAGACCTTAGAATTTCCATGAGGGAAGGCTGCACGGGGCGATGTGAGGTTTCCCTGAAGGATAAAGAAGGAAAAGAGCTGCTTTGCCATAATATGCTGCTTCCCGGAGATGTAAAAGGAAAATTACAAGAGAAAAGTGACACAAATGTCACAAATGCATATCGTGAGATTTCGGGTGTTATGGATGCACGTGAGATTGGAAATGTAACACCCTGGGACAATCATAATCCTTATTTGTATTCCCTTACCATCAGCCTTTATGATGAGAAAGATGCTCTTGTGGAGACAGTTCCCTATGCAATCGGCTTCAGAACCGTTGAGATCGTGGAAAAGGTCATTTATCTGAACGGAAAGAGGCTGATCATCAATGGTGTCAATCGTCATGAGTGGTCAGCAGAGAACGGCAGATGCATCGGTCCTTCGGAAATGGAACAGGATATGCGGATTTTTAAGGCAAACAATATCAATGCTGTGCGCACCTGTCATTATCCGGACCAGATTCCCTGGTACTATCTGTGTGACGAGAACGGTATCTATATGATGTCGGAGACCAATCTGGAGTCTCACGGTTCCTGGCAGAAATTGGGAGGTACAGAACCTTCCTGGAACGTGCCCGGCAGTGTGTCGCAGTGGAAGGAAGTTGTGCTTGACAGGGCAAGAAGCAATTTTGAAACTTTTAAGAATCATGTTTCCATATTGTTCTGGTCTCTTGGCAATGAATCTTATGCCGGAGATGATATAGAAGCCATGAACGCCTATTTTAAGGGGAAGAAGGATGGCAGACTGGTGCACTATGAGGGCGTGGTCCAAAACAGAGCTTATGAGGATACCATATCCGATGTGGAAAGCCGTATGTATGCTACACCCGATGAAGTCAGGGAATATCTGGAAAATAATCCGAAGAAGCCTTTTATCCTGTGTGAGTATATGCATGACATGGGAAATTCTCTGGGTGGGATGGATTCCTACATCAAGCTTCTTGATGAATTTGAAATGTATCAGGGCGGTTTTATCTGGGACTATATCGATCAGGCGATTCTTGTGACCGATGAGATCACGGGAAGAAAAGTGCTCCGCTATGGCGGTGACTTTGATGACAGACCGGCAGACTATGAATTTTCAGGAAACGGCATTGTATTTGCGGACAGAACGGAGAAACCCGCTATGCAGGAAGTGAGGTATTACTATGGATTGCACAAATAGAAAACAGCTGGAAATCATTTACGGTGATGTTACTCTGGGTATAAAGGGCAGTCATAATGGCAAGGATTTTCACTATATCTTTTCCTATGCGGTGGGTGGACCGGAATCTCTTGTGATTGAAGGTAAGGAATGGATTTACAGGGCACCGAAGCCTACTTTCTGGCGTGCACTGACAGACAATGACCGGGGAAATAAATTTCACATAAGGAGCGGTATGTGGCTCTCGGCAGATATGTTTTTAAATTGTGCAGGTGTGGAAGTTGCCGTGGATGGAAAAGTGATTCCGCTTCCCTGCGCACCGGAAAACAATAATTATTCTGACAGGGAAACAGCGCAGACGATCAGAATTACTTTTCTTTATGAAACGATTACAAGACCTGCCACAAAGGTGACGGTTTCCTATGAAATAAACGGCGAGGGCGCAATCCTGATAAGGTCACATTATTACGGCGTGGAAGGGCTCCCGGAGCTTCCGGCATTCGGACTCCGCTTTATCATGCCCACCTGTGCCGATAAATTTGTCTACGAAGGACTTTCGGGGGAGACTTATCCTGACAGAAAAGCAGGAGGAGTGCCCGGTGTCTATGAAGTAGAGGGACTTCCGGTAACCCCTAATCTGGTTCCTCAGGAATGCGGTATGCACATGGATACCAGATGGCTTGAGATTTACAGGACAAGTGTACTGGATAACAGAAATAAAGAAAAAAAGCAGACATCTCTCCGATTGGAAGCAGCCGATAAGGATTTTGCTTTTTCCTGTCTTCCCTATACGGCAGAAGAGTTGGAGAATGCACTTCATCAGGAGGAGCTTCCCCCTGCAAGAAGAACAGTGCTCTGTGTTTACGGCGCAGTGAGAGGTGTGGGCGGTATCAACAGCTGGGGTGCCGATGTGGAACCTGCCTATCATATCAGCGGAGAAAAGGATATAGAGTTTACATTTAAAGTAGCAGTTGATTAAGAAACTGGTATATAATAAAATATATATCATTGATTCCAAATAAATATGACTGTTTAAGGTGCTCTGTGATAATATAGATATATAGAAGCATATAAAAAATTATATGGAGACAGCGTTGAAAGGGCATCCGGTATGAACACATCTTATTTGGCATATGCATTGGAAATAGAGAGAGTTGGATCTATCACTCAGGCGGCACAGAATTTGTACATGGCACAGCCTAATCTGAGCAAGGCGCTAAAGGAGCTGGAAAAGGAACTGGGGTATCCCATTTTTAAGAGAACAGCCCTGGGGGTAAAGGCTACGGAAGAGGGAGAAGAGTTTTTGTTTCATGCAAAACATATTATGGAACAGTTTGAAGCCATGGGCCGTATCAGTCAGAGAACCGGCGGTGATAAATTGCGTTATAAGCTTTCCATTCCTAGGGGAAGCTATATTGTAAATGGCTTCACATCTTTTATTTCCGAGCTTTCTATGGAAAAAGGTATGGAGATCACCATCAATGAGACTAATGATCTGGGTACCATCAGTAATGTAGTTGATCATAACTATAATCTGGGTATTATACGCTATCAGGTAAACAATGAAGATTATTTCCTTACCATGCTGAAAAACAATCATCTTTCTTATGAGACGATCTGGGAATTTGAGTATGTTCTGGTTATGTCCAGGGAGCATCCTTTGGCTGATAAACCGGTCATTACCATTGAGGATCTGGAGGAATACACGAAGATTACTCATGGTGATATGGCACTACCACACGAGCGATATACCGGATTGAAGACGTCTTCTTCCGGAAATGTTATTTACGTATATGAGCGGGGCAGCCAGTTTGATTTGCTTGCCAATGTACCCTCTACTTATATGTGGGTATCTCCCATTCCTCAGAAGCTGCTGGATAAGAATCAACTGATACAGAGAAGCTGCAAGACAGCAAATAATCTCTATAAAGATGTGATGATTTTCAGAGAAGACTATCACTTTAGTGAATATGACAGATTGTTCCAGAAAAAACTCTACGAATCCAAGGTAGATGTTTCCACCATGAAGCTTTGAGAATAATAAAAATTGCAATACAGATTCAGGCCGCTATATGCAAAATCATATAGCGGCCATCTTTTTTTATATTGGTTAGAAATTGTAAAACTGTGTTATGTAATATAAAAGAAATTAAATGAATTAAAAAAGAGAGAAGAGACGTTATGTATTTTAAACCAAGGGAAGTAGTTGAAACCTATCGTAATGGATGTCAGGCAAAAGCGCACACTCCTATTCCCCATCTGATGATAAAAAGTATTTTTGCAGGCGTGATGATCGGTATGGGAGCAGCAGGAAGCAGTGTGGCGGCGCATGCGATTACCAATGTGGGGCTTGCAAGACTTGTAGCTTCATTTGTGTTCCCCGTAGGACTCATGATGGTGATTCTCATGGGAGCAGAATTGTTCACAGGAGATTGTCTGATGATTGTAGGACTTCCTGAAGGAGATATTACACCTGCTGAATTGGTGAAAACTTTGATTTTTGTCTGGTTCGGCAATTTGGTCGGCGGTGTCCTCTTGTCCCTGTTGATTGTGGGAAGTGGTCAGCTGGATTACTCCGCAGGATTGCTTGGCGCATATACAATTAAGGTGGCTCTTGCAAAAGCTACCATTACTCCTGCTAAAGCAATCACATCCGGAATATTATGTAACATTCTGGTTTGCTTTGCTGTTTTGATGACCATGTGTGCAAAAGATGTAACTGGTAAACTCCTGTCATCTTTCTTTGTAATTATGCTGTTTGTCACATCCGGTTTTGAACATTGCGTAGCCAATATGTATTACATTACAGCAGGTATTCTGGCTAAGATGAATGCTTCCTATGCCGCATGTGCTGCAGAAGCATATGGCATTACGGGCGATCAGCTCACAGCCTTAAACTGGAAAACCATGATGGTGAATAATCTGCTTCCTGTAACAATCGGTAATATTATCGGTGGAGCATGTTGTGTGGGCTTACCACT
This sequence comes from uncultured Clostridium sp., assembly GCA_945917985.1. Taxonomy (GTDB): domain Bacteria; phylum Bacillota; class Clostridia; order Lachnospirales; family Lachnospiraceae; genus Suilimivivens. The sequence continues at coordinate 17,705 of CAMEIH010000020.1, forward strand.
TTATTATATCAACAAAGAATACGTGAAAAAGAAAAAGGCAAAGGAGGTTGTTGCAAAAGATGAATATGGTAGTGACTACAGTTATGGCTTTACTCACTGAATTGGCAGGTGTTGCTGTTGTGGCAGGCATCCTGGGGATTTATTGGAAAGCAATGAAGAAATAATTACATATTGAATGTATATTGTATTGTAAATAAGAAACGAGTCCTCCTTTTTAGGACTCGTTTCTTTTATCTTTAATTATTTTGTAGTAGCTGTTTCGCAGCCAGCACCAGGAACATATAACAGGAGGAGCCTCCACCCACAATATATTCACCCTGTTGCCAGAGGAAAGGAAATTCCAGAAGCTCAGGGAAATCGGGACGGATCAGTGCCGTACCGGAAACTACGCCGCCCGGAATATAGGACCAGTCTGCACGGTTTGCCCCGTAGGCGGCAGTTGCCGATTTGGCACCCACGCCGGAAGCAAAGGATGCGGTATTGGAACCGGGATGACATCCCAAAACAAAGTTGAGGGCATGGAAGATGAGATCCGGCTCAAAGATATCGGGAAAGGCCTGATGCAGGAAGTAATATTCAAAGCCCAGTCTCTGAATTGCCCAGCCTGCACCCCAGATATATGGGCGGTAAGGGATACCGTAAGGGGTTTCCTTGCTTTGCTCATCCAGTCGTTTTTTCAGAACAATCATGGCCCCGCGTATGGTTTCGGTAAACGTTTCATCATTTATCTTATCTATAGCCCGGCTGATGATCCATCCTAGATTCTCTATATGTGCAACAATAAAATCTGTTTCTGAGAGTAAAAACGCCTTATATTTGTCCTCTCCGGTGGTCAGATACAGTTCAACAGCTGCCTGAATCTTGGGACCTCTGGCATCCTCGTCCGGCTGATAAAGCTCATCAAAGCTTCCGGTGTCAATATCCTTGGTGTTGCCGGTTCCGTCAACAGTTTCGTAGAGGGAGACGGCAATCTCAAGAGCCTGTTGGCTTAGCGTATCGTTGAAGTCCTTCAATGATCTGGAAGCGGCAGCAAGATGAGCGGCTACCAGCAATTCTCTGGGAGGATTATCCTCTGTAAATACCCATCTGTCATCCTCGTCGCCGGGAATGCCGTTTGTCATGGCGGCGGCATCTCCAAGGAGTACATACTGGCGCAGATCACCGGCGATAATGCCGCGATACAATCTGCCTAAGGAATGGTATCCGGAGATAATGGACAAAGCGCCGTGTTCGATCTGCTGTAATATATCATTTTTCCCATCCGGCTGATGAATCTCCGTAACCTTTGTTTTCTGGTCTATGGTTGTCACATCATAATCTACATGAAAGGCTTCATAAGCCAAAGTCAGGATATAGATCTCCTCTGATTGTGTTTCTACGCGAAGATCAAAGTCACCGGCATCGTGCCAGCCGCCTACATTGAGCCCGGGCACATGCTCGCCCGGCTGATATTTTGTTAAGGTAGAGGGCCCTTGAACATATCCGTCAAAATGATTAAAGTTTACCGGTGCCATGCGGGCATCGTCATTGTGGCAAAGACCGTGCCAGACACGATACTTCTCGTTGATTCTCATATGACACATCTGTATGGGAAGAAAATATTCCAGTACCGGCTGCCATACACCCCGGTCATATATGTCACAGGCAATTCTGAAGATACAGGACTTGGAATTTCCGTAGCATATCTGATAGAGGCTTTCTTCCTCGATATCCGTAAAATCAAACCTAAGATAATTGTAACGAAGGAACTGTCCCCATTTCTCCCCTTTCAGGCGGCGGACCGGTTCTTCCCCTTTCTCTGTAATTTTATAAAGAATGGCATCTTCAAACACTGTTTCCCGTTTGTCCAGCTCCACGATGGCGATCTTGGAAGCTTTTGGATGATAGCCTACCTGGGAAACCTGGACAACAGGGGAATACATCCATTCCTCCACAACGTTTGGTATAATCACCCAGCTGATTGCATTTTTCGTGGCACCGGCAGGGATTTCGCTGCTGACCACAAACCAGCCGTTATTGTGGTTCATACGTCCGTCATAAAGCTTTAATGAAGAACCGCTGCTTTCAATGGTGAGCCGCTTATAGGGATCGTCAGGGCAGATGGTAAAACGCTTTCCCTCTGCATAAGGAGCAGCAATGATATCGTCGGCGATGATAGGATTATAGCCGTGGTTATCGCCGGACAGGCGCTTTTTGTCGGCTGTGAGTCCTTCTGATCTGAATTCTCCCGCATTCGAATAGTTGGAGGGCACGGACAGGGTGGGGCCGTTTGCCTGCCTTGGGAAAATTCCCTGCTTGCCATCCATGATCCAGGGCTTTCCGAACAGTGCACCCGGGAATAATTCCATATTGAAACACAGTTTTCCCACATATTTCTCGGGAATCGGTTGATCCAGAGAGACCGTGACTGCGACAGAATTCCCCTGCCCGGTTACGGAAACCTCATAATTAAATTCAAGATCCGGATAAATCATGGGGTTAAACCCTTTTAAATGGGCTTCGTAATCGGGGTATCCGAGCTTTGTGGTAATCATATTTTTCGCTTCATCTAATATTCTTTCCTGCTGCTTCGGTACCGGCTGCCACTGTCCCGGAGTCTGTTCAAAGCGGATATCGCCGTTGGTCGCGATACGGCTGCCGTGCATGATGATGCTGACACCGGACTGATGACCTACCGGATAGATGTCATCAAAGGCCATCACATCAACACCGTTATTGCGAAAATAACCGGTATCTGAATCCAATATAAAACCATGCTGATGTTTATCTGAATTGTTCATGTTAACCCTCCCGTTTTTGTATCTCATATTGACTATATGATATAAGAAAACGGGTAGAGATGATAGAAAGAATCTCTTTCATAATTGTCAATTTGACTCTTTTAAGCGGAAGCTTAAATTAAACTCAGGGACTTTAAAAGATACAGCCAGAATGTCAGGGTGACAGAACTTAAGAAAGTAGTGGCAACGACTACGCTGGAGGTCAGGATCCCCGGATGTTTCATGTTTTTGGCCATGATATAGCAGCTGACAGTGGTAGGGGAACCCAGCATCACAAGGAGAGCTACCATTTTTTCATCGCGAAAACCGAGAAGAGCTGCCACCGGAAGAAAAAGAGCAGGCCACAGCATTAACTTTACAAAGGAGCAGACAAGCGTTGGTTTGATTTCGGCCAGCGCTTTTTTACCCTCGAAACCGGCACCGAGGCCGATCAGGGCAAGCGGGGTTGCCAGTACCGCAATGTTATTGACCGTCTTTGAGATAATGGCAGGAAAATGAACCTGAAATAAGGAGGCGAGCATGCCTGCCGCAATGCCGATGATAATAGGATTGGTGAGGATTCCTTTGACGGATTTCTTTAAGGCAACAGGACGGAGTCCTTCCGATTCGGGACCGGTAAAGGAGAGGATCAAAACTGCCGCTATGTTGTAAAGAGGAACGGTTCCGATGATCATAAGGGGTGCCATGCCGGAATCGCCATAAATGTTTTGGATGAACGCAATGCCGAGGACGGCTGCACTGCTTCGGTAGGAAGCCTGTACAAATTCTCCCACCTGGTCCTTTTTATGGTACACTTTTGATGTTATAATCCAGGTAAAGGCAATACAGAAAAGGGTTACAAGGAAGCAGAACATGACATATTTCCCGTCCCATACGTCAAGAAAGTCTGAGCCTGCGATATCGCGGAACAGAAGAACGGGGAGAGTGATCTTAAAATTAAAGGAATTTAAGGTATTAACAAAGGATTCATCCAGAAATTTCAAATTCTTCAGGATATATCCGATGACCATCACAAGAAAGATCGGTATTGTTGCATTGAGACTGAAAATCAGATTTTCCATAATCGCTCCTTTGTAACTGTAACAATAAAAATCAAAGTAAGGTTCTCCCTGTAAGAGAATCTTTACTCATCATAGAAAGGTTTCAGATATTTGTCAAACAGACAATGGAGAAAAGATGGATTGTAGTGTTTGATGAAAGGAAAGGCAGAGGCAATATGAATGTTACGACACAATTATTGATAGGCGGAATATTTCTGGTACTGCTAATGGTATCAGCGGTGTGGGCTGTAGCTGCAAAACATCGCCGCAGAAGCTCTGACGCTTTTGAAGATATGGAAGGTCACGAATTTGAATATTTCTGTGCAGAGCTGTTAAAGAGTCACGGTTTTTGTGAGGTGGAGGTGACTAAGGGCAGCGGTGATTACGGCATTGATATCCTCGGGGAAAAGGATGGAGTGACCTATGCGATTCAGTGTAAGCGCTATGCGGCTCCTGTCGGAGTGAAGGCGGTACAGGAAGCCTATGCGGGCAGGGATTACTATGACAGAATGGTGGGAGCCGTCATGACCAACCAATACTTTACTACCCCTGCCGTCGAGGCGGCAAAAAAACTGAAGATTCTTTTGTGGGACGGCGGTTATATCGAAAGCATGATGGAGGAGCGCTAGGAGATGCTCTTCTGCAGCTGTTCATGTAATCCTGCAAAGTCTGAGGGACCGGTTTCCAGGAGAAACTGATGAAAACGATACAGAGTGAAATCATCCTCCCAAAGCAGTTTTGCTTTTTCCCGCAACAGCGTGATCTCCATATATCCCAGATAGTACTTTAAATAATTAACAGGTTCTTCCGTGATATACTGATAGATTGCCGTGACGGAGGAAGGGTTTGTAATGCCTACGCTTTGCAGGATCTTCTGTACCTGCTCCGGAGTGGCACCGTCATAGTGGATGGCAATGTCGAGGAGAGAATACAGGCATAAGTGAATGTTACGGTTTAAACGACATGCCTCATAGTAAGCCACGGCATAGGCGTTGTTTCGCACCTGATCCTCTGCGTAGGAGTAGGAAAGGTCTTCCACATAGTATGCCCACCCTTCCACATAGCCTCCGTAATGGAGCAGATACCGGATAGGGGAAGCGTCATTTTGACGCAGATAAAGCTGACTGTAGACGGTCTGATACAGATGACCGGGATAGCCTTCGTGGGCAAGGGTGGTATACAGAGTAAGACGGTCAGTGGCATTTTTACCGTTGATGTAGATAATATTATTTTGCATGTCATCGATAGGCGGTGTCAGATAATAGGCAGGACTGCAATAATCTCTCATGGAAGGAGAAACAGATTTGACGGTCACGGAGGGCACAAAATTATCTTCGACTGCCGGAAAAGCCGGAAAATCATCACACATCCGTGTCTGCAAATCCTGCAGAATGGCGGCAGGATCGTCAATAGAAAGATCCAGGGATGAAGTGATCCCTGCATCTGTAATCTGTGGATATTTGGTAACGAGCGCAAGGAGTGCATTGTAATTTTCCTGAAAATCATCAAAAAGCAGTCGTTTGATTTCTGAAATCGGGCGGTCGCTTCCTGTCACCGATGCAAGAAGATATTCATAATATTCCCGACCTTCCGGGAAGTAGTACAGACCATAGGGATTGTTACCTGCATCCTTGAGAACAGTAAAGGTATCTGCTATCTGTTCATAAGCGGGAGCCATGACGGTAGTCAGAAGCCGGTCGTTTTCCGAAATATACTGATCTGCTTCCTGAGCTGTGAGAATGCCTTCTTCCGTAAGATTGTTGATACGTTCTTCGAAGGTGCTATGGAGAAAATGAGTCCCGTTCGAAAGATGATCTTTGTCCATAATAGTACTGCAGGCGTCAATTACCTTGTCGGCAGAATAATCTGCCATGAACAGACCTGCGTCCGCTTTTTCTGTCTCATACAAAAGAAGCCCGGACAGGTACTCGTCTGTCTGATCAAGTAGGGACAGATAATCTTCGACATCCTGTTTGCGGCGGAAGGTATAGTCTGCCAAAAGGATAGGAAGACCTGACTGAATACCGGAGTTAGGGGAAAAAGGTTCTGTAAAATAATCAAACTGTTCACCGATAAGGCGGTGGTTCAGATATCGGGACAGAAGATCATAAGTATAGGAATCCGTTTCGTCCAATTTTTCTTTAGAAATTCTAGATAATGCAGAGAGCGTTTTGAGAATTTCTTTTTTATCCTCATTTTCTGCCGAGATGTCAGAATCGGTTTCAGAGTGTCTGGATGCGCCGGTATAGCAGGGCAGTACGGCTGTTTCCTCAAAGCCATAATCTTCGGGATAAGCCAGTGTGTAATGGAGAGTCAGAGTGTTTCCGGAGAGCTCCGAATGAAACAAGTCTTTGGAGAGCAGTGCAAACTGCAGTCTGTCTTTGAAGAGGAGAAAAAAGCACAGAATTGCGAGAACAACTAACAGCACAGCAGCCACAGGCAGATATTTTTTCTTTTTGGATAATTCTGTGCGTATGGACAAATTCATTTTCTCCCCAAATGCCTTTTATTGATTATATGAAGTCCGTTCTTTAAAAAGTACTTGTGAGATGAGGCGAATGGAAATATGCAGAACCTTGCACAGAAAAAAGCAAGAATTAAGAAGGAAATAGCATGATTGTCATATAGACGGGTTATAGGAAATATGCTATTATTTTTATGGATTTAAGAATCGCTCTTTTCATAAAATAAAATTCTATCAGGATGGAGGTAACCATGAACAATCTGGAACTTAAAAAAGTCGCCAATGAAGTGCGTAAGGGCATTGTAACGGCGGTACACAGTGCAAAGGCGGGTCATCCGGGCGGATCCCTGTCAGCGGCAGATATTTTTACCTATCTGTATTTTGAAGAAATGAATATCGATCCTAAGGATCCCAAAATGGAGAACAGAGACCGTTTTGTATTGTCCAAGGGGCATACGGCTCCCGGCCTCTATTCTGCCCTGGCAAACAGAGGGTATTTTCCGGTGGAGGATCTGACCACTCTGCGTAAGCTGGGTTCCTATCTGCAGGGACATCCCAGTATGCAGTATATCCCGGGAGTGGATATGTCAAGCGGATCCCTTGGACAGGGTATTTCTGCCGCAGTGGGCATGGCACTGGGTGCGAAGATGGATCAGAAGGATATCAGGGTATATACTCTTCTGGGAGACGGTGAGATCCAGGAGGGACAGGTCTGGGAGGCTGCCATGTTTGCAGGCCACAGAAAACTGGACAACCTGGTAGTGATTGTGGATAATAACGGATTACAGATTGACGGAGCAGTTGATGAGGTATGTTCTCCCTATCCTATTGATAAAAAATTTGAAGCTTTCAATTTCCATGTGATCAACATGGATGCCCATGACTTTGACGCGATCAGGGCGGCATTTAAGGAAGCACGTGAGACAAAGGGCATGCCTACGGCGATCATAGCCCACAGTATCAAGGGAAAAGGCGTTTCCTTCATGGAGGGACAGGCCGGATGGCATGGCAAGGCGCCCAATGATGAAGAGTATGCTGTTGCTATGGCAGACCTTGAGAAGATCAGTGAAGAATTAAACAGGGAGGAAGCATAAATGGCAGACGTTAAGAAGATCGCAACCAGAGAAAGCTACGGCAACGCCCTTGTGGAGCTGGGAGCAGAATATCCGAATCTTGTAGTACTTGACGCCGATCTTGCGGCAGCGACCAAGACAGGCGTGTTTAAGAAAGCATTTCCCGACAGACATATCGACTGTGGTATCGCGGAATGCAATATGACAGGTATCGCAGCAGGTCTTGCGACCATGGGAAAGATTCCTTTTGTGAGCAGCTTTGCCATGTTCGCCGCAGGAAGGGCCTTTGAGCAGGTGAGAAATTCCATCGGCTATCCCCATTTGAATGTAAAGATCGGTGCAACCCATGCGGGCATTACCGTAGGGGAAGATGGTGCATCCCACCAGTGCAATGAGGACATCGCACTGATGAGAACCATTCCCGGTATGGTGGTTATGTGTCCTGCTGATGATGTGGAGGCGAAAGCGGCAGTGCGGGCAGCGGTGGAGCATGAAGGTCCCGTTTACCTCCGGTTTGGACGTGCGGCATGTCCTGTGATCAATGACAGACCTGACTATAAATTTGAGATCGGCAAGGGAAATGTCGTGAGAGAGGGCAGTGACCTTACGATCGTTGCAACAGGTATCTGTGTCGGCAATGCACTGGAAGCGGCAGAAATGCTGGCGGCAGAAGGCATCAGCGCAGAAGTGATTAATATCTGTACCATCAAGCCTCTTGATGAGGAGCTGATCGTGGCATCTGCCAAAAAGACGGGTAAGGTAGTTACCGCCGAAGAGCACTCTGTAATCGGAGGGCTTGGCAGTGCCGTTTGTGATGCTCTCTGCAAGTCATATCCGGTACCTGTTAAGAAGATAGGCATGCAGGATAAATTCGGCGAATCCGGTTCTGCATCAGCTCTTCTTGAAAAGTACAAACTGGATGGCAAGGGAATCTATGAGCAGATAAAGGACTTTTTAAAATAAAAAACTGGAGATTGAATCATTATGTACATTTTAGCACCGTCTCTGCTGGCAGCAGATTTTACCATATTGGGAGAACAGATAAAAGAAACGCAGGAATGTGGAGCAGAGTATCTGCATATCGATGTGATGGACGGAGTTTTTGTCCCCAGTATTTCTTTCGGAATGCCTCTTATTTCTTCTATCAGAGGAGCCAGCAGACAGTTTTTTGATGTACATTTGATGATTGTGAATCCAATACGTTATATTAAAGAATTTGCGGAATGTGGTGCCGATGGCATCACATTCCATTTAGAAGCCGTAGAAAATGTGAATGCGGTGATTGACAAGATACATGAATATCATTTGAAAGCAGGTATCTCCATCAAACCGGGAACACCGGTGGAAGCTGTATATCCTTATCTTTCCAAGGTGGAGATGATTCTGATCATGAGCGTGGAACCGGGATTTGGCGGACAGGTCTTCATGGAAGAGGCTTACGGCAGAATCAGCCAGCTTAGGGAATATCTGGACACGAATTATCCGGATGTGAAGATAGAGGTAGATGGCGGTATCGGCAAGAAAAATGTGAGAGAAGTAATTCAGGCGGGAGCAGATATCTGTGTGGCTGGCTCCGCCGTTTTTAAAAAGCGCAGTATCAGTGAGAATATTTCCCACTTTATGGAAGCGTTTCATGAATGTGACAGGAAGTAAAAGCAGTTATGGAGAAATTAGGAAGAAATGACCACTGCTGGTGCGGCAGCGGCAAAAAATATAAAAATTGTCATATGGCAATGGATGAAAAGATCCATCATTATGAGCTTGAGGGACATATGGTTCCTACTCATGATATGTTAAAGACCAGGGAGCAGATCGAGGGTATTAAAGAGAGCAGTGTGATTAACATTGCTGTGTTGGATGAAGTGGCGAAGACGATCGGCCCCGGGGTCAGCACAGAAGAGATTGATAAGCTGGTCTATGATGTGACTACCCGTATGGGAGGCATTCCGGCACCTTTAAATTATGAGGGATTTCCGAAGAGTGTCTGTACCTCCATCAATGAGGTAGTGTGTCACGGGATTCCTTCCCCTGACAGGATTTTGCAGGAGGGGGATATCGTCAATGTGGATGTATCCACGATCTACAAAGGATACTTTTCTGACTCCTCCAGAATGTTTTGCATCGGTAAAGTGAGTGAAGAGAGGGAGAAGCTTGTACGGGTTACCAAAGAGTGTGTGGAGCTTGGACTTGAGCAGGTGAAACCCTGGAATTTTCTCGGAGATATGGCACAGGTTATCAATGACCATGCCAAGGCAAACGGTTACAGTATTGTGGTGGATATTGGCGGTCACGGTGTTGGTCTCGAATTTCATGAGGAGCCCTTTGTCAGTTATGTTACCAAGGCAGGTACGGAGATGCTGATGGTTCCCGGAATGGTATTTACCATTGAACCCATGGTGAATGCGGGTACCTGTGAGATTTATATCGATGATAAGGATGGCTGGACCGTGTACACGGAGGATGGCAAGGATTCCGCACAGTGGGAAGTTACGGTAGCTGTGACGGAGGATGGGTATGAGATCCTAACATATTGATATTTGCAGTATGATATGGTGTTGCACTATAAAAAATCAATGCACAGCTCATGTGCACGAAGCGCTTCAATGAGCCTCAAAGATAAAAACGTGTTCAGCAGAGGCTTTCACGTTTTTAAGAGTCTCATTTACGCCGTGCCCAAAATCGCTGTGGATTGATTTTTTTATAGGCGACGCATATAAGGAGAAATAATATGATAAACACGACCTTTGATGAACATACAAAGCCATTGATTAGACCGGAAGCTTTTTACGGAAATCATGAAAAAATATGTGATGTTTGTGTCATTACCTTTTCCTATAAAGTGGTGGAGTGGGCACTTTCAAATCTGCCCTGTATACAGGTAGCTGAAATCGGATGCTGTAATGGAAACCATCCTATTTATCTGACAGAATGGAAAGGGATAAAGGTTGCTTTTTATATGTCACTTGTTTCTTCTTCCGCAGCATCAACCTGTCTGGAAGAGGCTCATTGTCTGACCGGATGTGACAGATATATCCTGTTTGGTTCCTGTGGAAGCCTTGATGCCGGGAAGACAAGCGGAAAGCTAATCATTCCTACCCATGCTTATCGGGATGAGGGACTTTCCTATCATTACTTGGCAGCAGATGAGTATATAGAGATGGAGCATTGGCAGGAAGTTGCCAAATTTTTTGAAATAGAAAAGATACCATATGTGACAGGACGCACATGGACCACAGATGCCATTTATCGGGAAACGGAAGGAAAAGCAGAAAAACTGAGGAAAGAGGGCTGTATTGCAGTTGAGATGGAATGTGCAGGCGTTTAGGCAGTCTGCATTTATCATAAACTGCATTTGTATGACTTCCTATTTGCCAGCGATTGTCTTGATACAAATGAATGGCACAATGAGCTTTTAGGGAGCGATGCAGAGTGGGATATGCAGATTAAGTGCTTTGTCCTGGCTATGGATATGGCAGCATCGGAGGAGAAAATTTTATGAATTCCGTGTTAAAGAAAGTATTACCGGTTGTTTTGTTAATATGGCCCTATTTGTTTTTTGCCGGTTTTTTGATTGGTCAAGATAATGAGACTTTGTTTTCAGCATTCTTTTTGATTTATCTTGTGATGACGGCAGTTGTCTATATTTTAAACATTATCAATGCATGGATCTATAAAGGCGAGGATGATTGTTACAGGCTGGCTTTTTTTGATATGCTGATCAAGCTTTTACATATTCCCTTTTATCTGTTGGTATTCCTCGTTGGGGTGCTCATGTTTATGGCGATGGTGGTTCCTGCCCTTGTGTTTGTAAGTCCATTTATAATATTTATGCTGTTTGTGGTAGATCTGCTTTTGATGATAACCTCATCCATGTATGGAGTAAGTGCACTGGTTAAGGCAGTGAGGCAGGGAAAAGTGACAAAGAAGTATGCGGTGGTGCATGGAATTTTACATTTCCTGTTTGTGACGGACGTGATCAGTGCAATTTGTGTGTTTGTTAAAATGTCTGCTGCCAGGAGAAAAGAAAAATCAAATCTTACATAATTCTAAAAGGGGTCGAATTCGACCCCTTTTAAAGGCAAATCATTGTGGAGTTTTATAGAATGAGTTTTACAAACCGCTTCTTGCCAAGTTTAAGCACATCTCCGTTTTTGACAGGTGTGTCCGGTGCACTTATTTTTACGCCGTTGAGAGAAACACCTCCCTGTGAAAGCAAACGTCGCAGTTCGCTGTTGCTGGATATGATTCCGTCTTTTACGAGAAAAGGAGCAGCTTCCTGTAAAATGCTTTTTTCTGCAATTATATTTAGGACGGGAATATCCTGCGGGATCTCTTTTCTGGTAAATGCCTGGCTAAAGTATGTTTCTGCAGCCTCGGTTTCTTCCCGTGAGTGGTACAGAGCGGTTATGGTGCGAGCAAGCATGAGTTTATAATCTTTGGGATTTGCACCATTTCTTAAAGCTTCTTTCACTGCATCAAGCTCTTCGGGGAAAATATCTGTTGCAAGTTCAAAGTATCTGATGATCAGTGCATCCGGCACCTCCATAACTTTTTTGAACATAACCTTTGCATCCTCCTGTACACCAATGTAGTTGCCAAGGCTCTTGCTCATCTTTTCCACACCGTCAAGTCCCTCCAGAATCGGCATAAACAAGGCGGCCTGAGGTTCCATACAGAAGTCCTTTTGCAGGGAGCGTCCCATCAGGATATTAAAGGTCTGATCGCTGCCTCCAAGCTCAATGTCTGCCTGAATCGCAACGGAATCGTAAGCCTGCATCAGAGGATAAAAGAATTCATGCAGACCGATAGGGATGTTGTGAGTGTAACGGTTTTGAAAATCATCGCGCTCCAGCATGCGCGCCACAGTAACGGTTGATGCTATTTTCAGGATATCTTCCAGATTCAAAAGCTCCAGCCACTCACCGTTGTAGCGCACCTGTGTCTTCTCGCGGTCAAGTATTTTAAAAATCTGCTCTTGGTAGGTTTGGGCATTGAGCAGGACTTCGCGGTTGGTGAGAGCTTTTCTGCCTTTTGATTTACCGGTGGGATCTCCGATCCGTCCTGTAAAATCACCGATAATAATGATGATCTGATGTCCCAGATCCTGCATTTGTTTTAGCTTGCGCAGAACAACTGCATGACCGAGATGAATATCCGGCGCACTGGGATCCAGCCCCAGCTTCACGTTAAGCGGGTTTCCGGTCTTGATGGAACGAGCAAGTTTTACCCGTAACTCCTCCTCACCGATCAGTGCAGATGCACCTTTTAGGATAATCCTCATCTGCCTTTCCACTTCCTGTTTTACTGCTTTTTCATTGATTGCCATTTGATTTTCCTCCTTATATTTTTGATATGGCAACGATCAGCAAGACAACCAATGAAATCAAATAAATAGGGGCTGTAATAAAAAAGGCTTCCGTCCTTCAATAGGACGAAAGCCATACTTTCGTGTTACCACCTAATGTTTATAAACAGCTCACGCTGTTTACCTCTTCGAGTACGCCCGGTTAAAGGGATATACTCTAGCACGTTAACGGGTGCAGGAACCGTCGCAGCCTACTGGACATAGGTCATTCGGTGCGAAGCTCAAAGATGTATTCACATAAAGCTTCCCATGCGCCTCTCATCAACCGGCAGCTTTCTGTATGTTTCCCTCTATGCTACTTCTTCTTATCATTGCTTTTCTTAACTGATCGTTTGTGTGAAATTAGTAGTTATTATAATCAAGTACAGTTTTTCTGTCAAGAAAGAATATTTTTTGTTCTTTTTGCTAATCTTTTTGTGATTATTTGTATGCCTTATGGGGATTATGGGCAGGAGAACTTATTTTGCCATCATATACCCTTCTCCGGACGTTTCACTATGTGGATGAGGGTATTTCAAGCGGTTTCCCTTTCATATACCCTCGCAAACAGACGATTGGTTTCTTGTTTAACTTTATATACGCTCTTTCAGGTGCTTCATGGCTTACACGAGGGTATAGGCATCCCCTTCTGCACTCTCATACCCTTCCCTATAGCTTCGAGACTTTTCCCGAGGGTACAGCAAGTACCGCTGGCTTCATATACCCTCGTTTGGCGGAATTTGTTTACGATATAAGAACAAGAAATAATGGAAAGGCGATGAAAAAGCTTGACAATTGAACAAACATTCAACTATAATATAAACAGTTGAACAATTATTCAATTATAAGAGGTGAATAAATGGCTAAAAATGAATTTATATGTGACTGCAATGCAATAAATGAGAAGCTTGTACTTGAAACGAAAGAAAAAATGCTTTCTGAAGAATTATATTGTAATATCGCCGGATTTTTTAAAATAGTTGGAGATCCAACCAGATGTAAGATTATATCAGCTTTACAAAACAGCGAAATGTGTGTGTGCGATTTGGCAAATGTCCTTGGGATGTCTAAATCGTCTATTTCTCATCAGCTTAGCAAGATGAAAGACAGAGGAATAGTTAGAAAACGTAAATCAGGAAAAGAGGTTTATTATTCACTTGATGATGAGCATGTGGCAGAACTCTTTTCGATTACTGTGGAGCATATATCCCATACTCACATATAAAACGGAGGCAATCAGAGTGCTTTTTCAAAAGTATTGAGGTTGAAGAAAGATGGAAAATAAAAAAGACCATTTACCATTATTTGGTGTTGGACCGGCAATTGTATTTGGACAGTTTGGAATGACGGGAATCGCTATTGGATTCTCCTATGCTTTTGATTGGAACTATTTACAGTTTGAGAAATTCAATATTCCTTTAAAAGCAATAGGTTGTATCTTTATCCTTTTGGGATTTTATCTTGATTATAGTGCAAAACAAAAGTCGAAACTGTTTGAGCATGTTGCTGAAAATAATCTTATCACAGATGGTGTTTATTGTATTGTAAGAAATCCTGTTTATAGCGGGGCGCTGCTTATATGTATTGGAGCAGTCTGTATTACGAATAAACTGTTCTTGTTTGGCATAGTAGCCGTTTGCTGGATTTATATGACAATATTTCTGATAAACACAGAAGAAAAGTGGCTGAGGAATTTGTACGGCCAGGAATACATTGATTATTGTAAAAATGTGAATCGCTGTATGCCGTGGTTTCCGAGAAAAAAGTGATTTGTTAATCAGGGGAGTAAAAGATGAAGGAAATCATTTGTACAACAGAGAAGGAAGGATTTAAGGCACATTACTATCCGGGCAGCAGGGACAAGGATAAGGCAATTATTGCAGTGGGCGGAGCTTCCTGCAATGAGAAAACCAGCATTGCAATGTCAGAGTATATCAGAAAAGAAGGATACAATGTGCTTGTTTTGGAATTTTACTTTTGGAGAGGACTATCAAAAAATTTGGCATCCATTCCTGTGGATTATGTAGAAAAAGCTGTCAAGTGGTTAAAGGAAACGCAAGGCATAGAGAAAATCGCTATGACAGGTGTATCGACCGGAGCGGGATATACACTTCTATGTGCATCGCTTATTCCGGAGATTACATGCGTAATTCCGGTAGTTCCCTATGACTATGTCATGGAAGGAACTTCCTCAGATAACAAAAGGCTTCACTGCTCAGTATATACCTGGCATGGGGAGGATATTCCATATACGGAGTGCCCGCTGCTGGATAAAGGTATGCTGAACTGGTTTAAAATGGCAATAGAAACAAAAGGGTATGGAATTAGAAGATTTATGAGATTCGGTTATGACTATATGTCAAAGTCACTGAATCCGGAATCCCGAATCAAAGTTGAAAACATGAACGCAGATGTACTATTGCTTGCGATAAAAGATGATGATTGCTGGCCGTCTGACATCGCTGTTTCCAGAATGTTGAAAGTATTTGAGGAAGCGAAGTATTCACATAGAGTAAAATCACATATTTATGAAAAGGGAAGCCATTTATTAGCAGATGGAATGGACAGTATGGGAAAAGTAAAAAAGATCCTTTTAAAAAATATTATGCCTGCAGAAAAGAAATATCCGAAAGAATGTGAAGAGGCAAGAAAGGACAGTTTCAAACGAATAACAGAGTTTATTGAGGAGTGGTGAGAATAATGATTACAATAACAATGATATTATCAATAATTGGACATATATTATGTGGAGTATCAGATTGTTTGCTCTGCTATTCGAGAAAAGGACGACTTAATCTGAAAGAGATTGAAGATCCTGACAAAATGTCTGCTGTGTTTGAAGATATGCCGTTATCATTTCCATTGATATCCATGTTACTTGGAACACTGGCAATAACAATATTTAGCCTTGGTTATTTTTCATTATGCGATTGGATGAGTGGTTTTTCGAAAGTGGCTTCAAGTATAATGTTTGTTTCAGCAGTTATATTCCTGATTCCAATAGTAACGCACCATATTTTTTGCGGAATTATGGAATGGATTTATATAAGGTTTGGGAGAACAAATGCTGCAAGAGTAGCTGTTTTGGAATTACAAAATAAAACTATTGTAACAATGTTTGTTGGATATTTGGGATTACTTGTGTATGTAATCACACTATTTGTTATGGTTGTGACTGGGAAAACAAGTCTTCCAGAGTGGGCATGTATTTTTAATACACTCGTGATGATGTTAGCGTTATTGCCAACAAAACTTCCTGCAAAAGGAAATGTTGCCGGTGCAATCATGTTTTTAGGATTATTGTTGTTTATTTGAATTTATCTATTGTAAAAAATATGTGGTTGAATAGTGCAGATAATCTTTCAATAGATGAATAAACTGTATTCCTTGAAAGTGCCTGACACGGAACAGATATAATTGGCAGGAAGGATAAGTGATGACGCGTTTTATTTTTTTATATGTCGCTGCTTCGTAGCAGAAGGAAAAATACTAAACTAAATTTTTCCTTTAAAAGGAACCTGACAGATTCCAGTTTTTGAAACTGGAGAAATCGGGATTTAAATGGATGAACAATTACCTTATTCTTTATATGAACTTGAATGTAACCATTGAATTTACAACAAAATTCTGATATGATAATTGATGAAATGGAGGTGCTTGCAATGCAGATATCCAGTAGGTTTACGATGGCAATCCATATGTTTGCCTGCATAGATATATTTACGGAACAGAAAATGACCAGTGATTTTATGGCTGGAAGTATTGGAACAAATCCGGTTATCATCAGAAAGCTGTTGCAGCAGTTGAAGGCGGCAGGACTGATAGAGGTTTCAAGAGGAACCGGAGGTGTAGTAATAACAAAACCTTTAGAAGAAATTACATTTTTGGATATATACAGAGCAGTGGAGTGCACACCGGATGAGGCATTATTTCATTTTCATGAGAATCCGAATCAGAAGTGTCCGGTTGGAAGAAATATTCATCATGTTCTGGATGATAAGCTTGCAAGAGTACAGGAGGCAATGGAGAGAGAACTTGCCTCTATAACGCTGGCTGATGTAAAAAAAGATACAGAAGTATGGATTGCGAAGGAACAGTGAATCAAAGGCTTCAGAGTAAATTTAAGATTTTTTATAAAATGAGCTGATGTAATAAAGAAAGTTACAAAAAAACTAATGTAACTATTGACATTACATCAAAGAAATGATAAAGTACAACTACAAGATGTAATCAAAATGATTACAACAAATAGTTTAGGAGGTACTTATCATGCAGAAAGTAGTAGAGTTTTTAAATGCAAATCCAGTACAGTATCTGGCAACAGTAGGAAGAGATGGAAAGGCTAAGTGTCGTCCATTCATGTTTTGTTTTGAGAAGGATGGCAAGCTTTGGTTCTGCACCAACAATACAAAGGATGTATATAAGGATATGATGGAAAATCCAGAGGTAGAGGTTTCTGTTTCATCACCTGAATACGCATGGATCAGACTTGCAGGCAAAGCAGTTTTTGAAAATAACATGGAAGTAAAGGAAGCCTGCATGGCAAATCCAATCGTGAAAGGACAGTATCAGGAAGCCTCCAATCCTATTTTTGAAGTGTTCTATCTTGAGAATCCACATGGAGTGATTGCTGATTTTTCAGGGAATCCTCCTTACGAATTTTAAACTGTTACATGGATTATGTTTCTGCCCAGTGGTGATTTTCATTACTGGGCAGATTTGTCCGGTGCAGACAATAGAGAAAAGAGGCTGAATGCATTATGAAAATTCGGAAAGGACACGTGGACTGGCAGAGGTTTTTATGCGGAATTCCAGCCAGGGACTATATTTTTCAAGATGAATTATATGAAGTGCAGATTCAAAGAGCAAAAGATATGATAAGAAAAGCTGATGCTATAATCATAGGTGCCGGGGCAGGTGCTTCCACTGCAGCAGGTATTTGTTATGGTGGTAAGCGCTTTACGGATAATTTTGCAGAATTTATAGATAAGTATGGAAAGCAGTATATGACAGATATGTACGCTGCAGGTTTTTACCCGTTTCCTACAGAGGAAGCCAAGTGGGGTTACTGGTCAAAGCATGCGTTGATGAATCGTTTTATTCCGCCTGCACTTCCCATGTATCTTGAGCTTTTTGATATCGTGAAGGAAAAAGAGTACTTCGTTCTTACAACCAATGTAGACCATCAATTCTGGAAAGCAGGATTTGATTCAGATAGAATATTTGCCACCCAGGGAGATTATGGTAAAATTCAGTGTGAACGGGGATGTCATCAGAAAACTTATGATGCAGAGGAGTTGTTCAGGAAGATGGATGCTTCCAGAAGAAACTGTCTGATTCCCACAGAACTGGTTCCGGAGTGTCCTGTATGTGGCGGAAAGATGACAATGCATCTTAGGTGTGATAACTACTTTGTAGAAGATGAAAGCTGGCTTGCTGCAGCTGATCGGTATGCTGATTTTCTTGAGAAGTGTAAAGACAAAAAAGTAGTATTACTGGAACTTGGAGTTGGATTTAATACACCAATCATTATTCGGTTTCCATTTGAAAAACTGGTCAGAGAAAATGAAGGCTACAGCCTGATCAGGCTTAATATGGATGATGCGGTTGTACCTGAAAGCTTTGGCGATAGAGCTATAGGTATTGGCGGAGATATGGCCAAGGCAATCTCTGATTTGAAGAGGTAAGTATGATGAATCAGGACGAAAGAAGATTATTTTTGATAGAATATCTCATGAAGGAAGATATACGATTGCGTAAGTTGCAGATTCCAAAGGATGTGCAGGGGCAGCGGGATTTACTGCGTTCCCTTATGAATGTAAGAATGCCAAGACCTATAGATGATGAATTCTTGGTGGTGCAGGATGAATACCTGCAACAGAGAAATATTGAGCGAGGCATAACAGATGCCTGTGATTTGCAACCTGTAGCTTCAGATGAGCGTTTGTTTATCTGGCAGGGGGATATCACAACTTTAAAATGTGATGCAATCGTAAATGCCTGCAATAGCCAGATGCTAGGATGTTTTTCACCAATGCATTCCTGTATTGACAATTTTATTCATACCTATGCAGGAGTTCAGCTTAGACTGAAAATGAATGAGATTATGACAAAACAGGGACATGAGGAACCTGCCGGGCGGGCAAAAATAACGAGAGGATACAATCTCCCGGCAAAGTTCATTCTACATACGGTGGGACCGATTATTCAGTGTGAAGTGACCGAAGAGAATGAAAAAATGCTGACAAGTTGTTATAGAGAATGCTTAAAACTTGCAGCTGAAAACAGAGCAGAGTCGATTGCATTTTGCTGTTTGTCTACTGGTGTTTTTAGGTTTCCGCAGCAAAGAGCCGCGGAGATTGCAGTAAAGACGGTAAAGGACTTTCTGATAACAGATACAGGAATAAAGCAGGTTATTTTTAATGTGTTTAAGGATGAAGATTTGGAAATATACAGTAGTATATTAGGAATATGAATGGATTATGAAGCGGATATATCTTTATACAAAAGAAATCGATAGATTCCAGTTTGCCGGGAAAATTCATAAATTCATAAATTGAAGATTTTTTCATTGCAATCTTCCGTGTGCTCATGTTACTATGAAATCAGATAACTGCGCAACTGGCGGAAGACGGGTGACCGTTGTGAGAGTACTCACAGGGAGCGTGGTTTTGATGAGAATGCCGACCGCCTGGGCGAACGCTTTTTAAGTGTGCCGCTCAGGCGGTTTTTAAATGTCAATAGAAAACAGGAGGTCAGGAAATGAAGATGTTATCACTGGAAGAAGAACTGAAGAGCAATGCTTATCCCGGCAGAGGAATCGTGATCGGCAGATCTGCAAACGGAAAATATGCGGTGACAGCCTATTTTATTATGGGCAGAAGCTCTAACAGCAGAAACCGTGTATTTGTGGAAGAGGGACAGGGAATCAGAACCCAGGCGTTTGACCCTTCCAAGCTGGAGGATCCGAGCCTTATCATCTATGCACCGGTAAGAGTTCTTGGCAACAAGACCATCGTAACAAACGGTGACCAGACGGACACCATTTATGAGGGTATGGATAAGCAGCTTACCTTTGAGCAGTCCTTAAGATGCAGAGAGTTTGAGCCGGACGGCCCCAACTATACACCTCGTATTTCCGGAATCATGCATATCGAGAACGGCGGTTACAACTATGCCATGTCTATTTTAAAGAGCAATAACGGAAGTCCCGACAGTTGCAACAGATATACCTTTGCCTATGAGAATCCGGCTGCAGGGGAGGGCCATTTCATTCATACCTATATGCATGACGGCAATCCGCTTCCAAGCTTTGAGGGAGAACCCAAGCTGGTGTCGATTCCTGATGATATGGATGCGTTCACGGACATGCTTTGGAACAGCTTGAATGAGGAGAATAAGGTTTCTCTCTTTGTGAGATATATTGATATTGCAACAGGCGAATATACGAGCAAAATTGTAAACAAGAATAACTGAGGAGAAAAAAGATGAACGAGATCGAATTAAAATACGGATGCAACCCCAATCAGAAGCCTTCCCGGATTTTTATGGAGGATGGCAGTGAACTTCCCGTTACTGTGCTGAACGGGAAACCCGGCTATATCAACTTTTTGGATGCCTTTAACGGCTGGCAGCTTGTAAAGGAACTGAAGAAAGCCACAGGACTTCCTGCGGCTACTTCCTTTAAGCACGTATCGCCTGCCGGTGCGGCAGTAGGTCTTCCTTTATCGGAAACCCTCGCAAAGATCTACTGGGTGGATGATCTCGGAGAGCTCTCACCCCTTGCCTGTGCCTATGCAAGAGCAAGAGGTGCGGACAGAATGAGTTCCTTTGGTGATTTTATTGCACTGTCTGACGTTTGTGATGCAGATACCGCTCGCCTCATCAAGAGAGAAGTTTCCGACGGTGTGATCGCACCCGGCTATACCGAGGAAGCCCTTGAAATGTTAAAAGCCAAGAAAAAAGGCAATTACAATGTGATCCAGATTGATGAATCCTATGTGCCGGCGCCCGTAGAGAGAAAGCAGGTGTACGGAATCACCTTTGAGCAGGGAAGAAACGAACTGAACATTGATGCAGATCTTTTGTCCAATATTGTGACAAAGAACAAAGATATCCCGGAAAGTGCCGTTATTGATATGAAGATTGCACTGATCACGTTGAAATATACCCAGTCCAACTCCGTATGCTATGTGAAGGACGGACAGGCAATCGGTATCGGTGCAGGTCAGCAGTCCAGAATCCACTGCACGAGACTGGCAGGACAGAAAGCGGACAACTGGTTCCTGCGTCAGTCCCCTCAGGTCATGAATCTTCAGTTTGTGGACGGACTTGGCAGAGCCGACAGAGACAATGCCATTGACGTTTACATGGGAGAGGAATGCATGGATGTACTTGCTGATGGCGCATGGGAGAGAGTATTTAAGGTAAAACCCCCTATATTTACAAGAGAAGAAAAGAGAGCATGGCTTGACAGGATGCAGGATGTGACGGTGGGCTCCGATGCCTTCTTCCCCTTCTCCGACAATGTGGAGCGCGCCCATAAGAGCGGTGTGAAGTATATCGCACAGCCCGGCGGTTCCGTGAGAGATGATGCCGTGATCGAATGCTGTGACAAATACGGTATGGCAATGGTGTTTACCGGAATCAGACTGTTCCATCACTAATGCCTTATTTATACTTTGTTAAATTGAGTAAAAATTCGGAAAAATCCGTGTAAATTGACAGAGAGATAATTGTGAAAAACTGAATATTCTGCTATAATAGACGAATGAAAAACGAACCATACAAAAAAGAACAGTTTCTATTTTTGTATGGTCGTTTTAGCTTAAGTAGTAAAATTCAGAAATTATAAAAAGGAACGAAATTTATGTATGACGCAATTATTATCGGTGCGGGCGTGAACGGCTGTGCCGTGGCAAGAGAATTATCCAGAAAAAAATTGAAGATAGCAGTGCTCGAGAAGTGCACGGATGTGTGTGAGGGAACCTCCAAAGCAAACAGCGGTATCGCCCACGCAGGCTTCGACGCAAAACCGGGCACCCTGATGGCAAAGCTGAATGTGATCGGAAGTAACAGGATGGAACAGCTCTCAAAGGAGCTTGATTTCCCGTACAAAAGAAACGGCGCTCTGGTGCTGTGTTTTGATGAAAAAGATCTGGGAAAGCTGGAAGAACTGAAGGAGAGAGGAATCAAGAACGGCGTGAAGGAACTGCAGATCTTAAACAGAGAGCAGATACTTTCCATGGAACCGAATATCGGCGAGGGTGTGGCCTCTGCACTATATGCTCCTACAGGCGCTGTCATCTGTCCCTTTGGACTCACCATTGCCCTGGCGGAAAATGCGGCGGTAAACGGCGTACAATTCTTTTTCCGGACGAAAGTGGAGAAGATCAATAAAAAGGAAGAAGGATACGAAATCCTCACAGACAACGGCACTTTTGAAACGAAAACCGTCATCAATGCCGCCGGAGTTTATTCCGACGAGATCCATAATATGGTCTGTGAAGAGGAGGATGTCTTCCACATTACACCGAGAAAAGGCGAATATATGCTTTACGATAAAAAGGTGGGCAATCTTGTGAGCCATACCCTGTTCCAGCTTCCTACCGCACTTGGAAAGGGAATTCTGGTGACGCCTACCGTACACGGAAATCTGCTGACAGGGCCTACTGCAGAGGACATGGAAGAGAAGGAGCAGGTGGATACCTCCTCGGAAGGACTGGCAAAGGTGTTGGAAAAAGCAGCACTCAGTGTGACGGAGGTGCCTTCCCGTCAGGTGATCACTTCCTTTGCAGGACTGCGTGCCCACGGACCCAAAGGCGATTTTATCATCGGTGAGGTAAAAGGTGCCCCCGGCTTTTTTGATGTGGCAGCTATGGAATCCCCGGGACTTACCTGTGCACCGGCGGTAGGAGAGTATGTAGCTGACATGGTGAATGCCTATTTGAAGCCGGAAGATAAGGAAGATTTTGTGGGAACCAGAAAAGGGATCCCCAGCATGGCGCTTGCTTCGAAGGAAGAGCGTCAGCGCCTCATTCAGGAAAACCCGGCCTACGCAAATGTGATCTGCCGCTGTGAGATGGTGACGGAAGGGGAGATTCTGGATGCCATCAGAAGACCCCTGGGAGCCACCACAACAGATGGCGTGAAGCGGAGAACAAGAGCGGGCATGGGACGGTGCCAGGCGGGCTTTTGTCTGCCAAGGACTGTGGAGATACTGGCCAGAGAACTGCAGGTGGATGAGAGTGAGATTCTGAAGGCAGAGGAAGGCTCGCGTTATCTTCTTCCCGAAGAGAAAACGGAAAAAGAGAGCCCTTTACAGGAAGGAGGCTGCAGATCATGAAAGCAGATTTGGTGATCATCGGCGGAGGCCCGGCAGGCATGGCGGCAGCAGTCTCGGCCTATGAAAATGAAACGACGGATATTCTGATTCTGGAAAGAGACAAAGAACTGGGAGGCATTCTGAATCAGTGTATTCATAATGGATTCGGCCTTCATACTTTTAAAGAGGAACTGACGGGACCGGAATATGCGGCCCGCTATATTTCCATGGTCTATGAAAAAAAGATTCCCTACATGCTTCACACCATGGTGGTGGATGTCAGGGGAGGAGATCCCTGCATCGTCACAGCAATGAATCAGGAAAAGGGTCTTTTCGAGATAGAGGCAAAGGCAGTGGTACTGGCTATGGGTTGCAGGGAACGGCCGAGGGGTGCCATGAATATTCCGGGAAGCCGCCCTTCCGGTATTTACTCCGCAGGTACGGCTCAGAGATTTGTCAACATTGAGGGAAGGATGCCCGGCAAAGAGGTGGTGGTTCTTGGATCCGGTGATATCGGACTCATCATGGCAAGACGCATGAGCCTGCAGGGGGCAAAGGTGAAGATGGTGGCTGAGATCATGCCCTACTCAGGAGGCCTGAAACGAAATATTGTCCAGTGCCTGGATGACTTCGGGATTCCCTTAAAACTCAGCCATACCGTGACAAGGATTCACGGAAAAGACAGGATAGAAGGGGTTACGGTTTCGAAGGTGGATGAGAATCTGAAGCCCATCCCGGGGTCAGAGGAGTATGTAAGCTGTGATACGCTGCTGTTATCCTGTGGCCTGATTCCGGAAAATGAATTGTCGGAAAGCGCAGGAGCCAGCATGGATCCGGTGACCAGCGGCCCTGTGGTAAATGCAAGGCTGCAAACCACGGCGGAAGGTGTTTTTGCCTGCGGAAATGTACTGCATGTACATGATCTGGTGGATAATGTGTCGAAGGAAGCGGTGGAAGCGGGTGCAAACGCGGCAGCTTATGTGAAAGAGAAAAATAAGGACTGGGGTGAGGCGGTAAGGCCTAAAATCCCGGCAAAAACGAAGAGTGTGATACCGGAAGGCCGTGATGCGGGCAGAACCCTGATCTGCATCGGATGCCCCAACGGATGTCTTGTTACGGTGGACAAAAATCCGGACGGCAGTCTTTCCATTACGGGAAATACCTGTAAAAAGGGAGAGGAATATGCCAGAAATGAAGTGACGGCGCCAAAGCGTACGGTAACCTCTATTGTCAGAGTTTCAGGAGGAAAAAATCCGGTGGTATCGGTAAAGACAAAGGAAGAGATTCCCAAAGAAAAAATTGTTGCGTGTATGGAGGAGATTAACCGCACTGTCCTGAAGGCTCCCGTGAGTCTGGGACAGGTGGTAATCGCAGATGTGGCAGATACTGGGGTGGATATCGTTGCCACGGCCGACGCATGACGGGGATATATTGGTGACAGGTAATCAACAGAAAATGTGACTGACAAAAAGGAAGGTATTTGTATGGGAAAATATGTGATGGCACTTGATCAGGGAACTACCAGTTCCCGCTGTATTCTGTTTGACAAAAAGGGCAATATCTGCAGTATGGCACAGAAGGAGTTTACACAGATTTATCCCAAACCGGGATGGGTGGAGCATAATCCCATGGAAATCTGGTCCTCTCAGCTTGCAGTACTCACGGAGGCTATGGCTATGGTAGGGGCTGCCCCTTCGGATATCAGTGGAATCGGCATTACCAATCAGAGAGAGACAACCATTGTCTGGGATAAGAAGACAGGGGAACCTGTGTACAATGCCATTGTCTGGCAGTGCAGGCGGACTGCGGAAAAAATTGATGAACTGATAGGTCAGGGCTATGGGGATATGATCAGAGAAAAAACAGGGCTGGTACCGGATGCCTACTTCAGCGGCACCAAGATTGCCTGGATCTTAGATCACGTGCCGGGAGCAAGAGAAAGAGCAGAAAAGGGTGAATTACTGTTTGGAACGGTGGATACCTGGCTGATCTACAATCTCACAAAGGGAGCAGTCCATGTGACGGATTATACCAATGCTTCCAGAACCATGCTTTTTGATATTCACAAGCTGTGCTGGGATGAGGAGCTTCTTAAGCTTCTTGCCATCCCAAGGAGCATGCTGCCGGAGGTAAAGCCCTCCAGCTGCAAGATCGGAAGAGCGTCGTGTAGGGAAAGAGTGTAGATCTCGGTGGTCGCC
>CAMEIH010000021.1 GCA_945917985.1 uncultured Clostridium sp.
GCAGGCTGCGCTGTTCGGACAGTGCTGTTTTGAGAAAGGTCAGGTAAAAAATACATATGGAACAGGGTGCTTTCTGCTGATGAATACAGGGAAGGAAGCGATTGCTTCCCGAAACGGATTGATAACAACTATTGCGGCAAGTACGGGTAATGAGGTAGAATATGCATTAGAGGGCAGTGTTTTTGTGGCGGGAGCCGCTATCCAGTGGCTTCGGGACGGTATGCGTATGATCAAGACAGCGGCCCAGACAGAAGAATATGCCGACAAGGTGGAGGACACTGCTGGCGTTTATATCGTGCCCGCTTTTGCAGGAATGGGAGCACCTTACTGGGATCCATATGCAAGGGGAACAGTTGTGGGTATTACCAGAGGCTGTCAGAAGGAGCATTTTATCAGAGCAGCACTGGAATCCATTGCCTATCAGACAACAGATGTGCTGAAAGCCATGGAGGAGGATGCAGGAATTTCCATTGCAGGTCTAAAGGTGGACGGCGGTGCCAGTGCCAACGACTTTCTGATGCAGTTCCAGGCCGATATTTTGGGAGGAACGGTTTACCGGCCGAAATGTATTGAAACAACTGCACTTGGAGCGGCTTATCTTGCCGGTCTTGCTACGGGATATTTTGAGAGTAAGGAAGAAATATGTGAAAACTGGGAGCTTTCCAGGGAATTTACTCATGAAATGAGTGAAAATCACAGGAAAGAACTCCTGAAAGGATGGAAAAAGGCAGTTAAATGTGCGCTGCATCTTACATCATTAGAGGAGGAATAGGGTTTGGAAACGGAAGTGATGCGGGAAGAACTGAAAAATTCTCTCGGGAAAATACTGAAATTTGCGGGGTGTGATGAAAAACTGGAAGAGAACTTCAGGCTTGCCGTTGCAGCTTACAGGAAACTGTCGGATAAAACCAGCAGGGAAGATCAGGCGGTTCTTCTTCGCCGCAGCTTATCGGAGCTTTTTTACAAGATTTATAAGGCTGCGTTCAGAGCTGTGATCAAAGAAGGAAATGTGCCGGCGGTGGTAAGCATGTTTCTGAATTTCGGCTATGTGGATGAAGAACTGGCCGGAATGGAAAATGCGATGTACCTGTATCTTCTTTGCAGAAACCTTCCGACAGATCCGAGCAGAGGTGTTTATTCTTTCTTCCAATGGCTGATGGCTATTTACAGAGGGAAAAAGGAACCCAGCAGGAATGAGCTTGACATGGATTTCAGGGAGTACCTTCATGAACAGAAGAAGATGGGGCGGATCACCACACAGCAGGAAGCCACACTTCTTGAGAATAATATGTTCAAAGTGATATTCGAGATAGAAAATGTATTTCCTTCCGTTAACAGGCTTACCTTCGGTCAGCCCAGTGTCTTCTGCCCGGTATTTTCAAGACACAATGTATACAGGACACTGAATTCCGATCTGGTAACGGCGGAAAAGGTGACAGCCGAAATCGAGGAGATCCGAAGCAAGGATTTCAAAGCCTTTTATCGTGAGAATCTGTTATCCCTTCCGGAGCGAAAGCTCACGGAGAGAATTGAGGTTGAGGTATTGCCGGATATCATACTTTTGCCCAATATCGGGTCGAGAAGTATTATGTGGCAGGAAATTGAAGGAAAAAAGCGCACCACTCCGGCAAGAATGATGTGTTCTGTTTTTCATACCACGGATCTTCAACAGAGTATTCTGCATATGACAGGAGAATTCAGATGGGAGATGTGCAAGCGTGATCAGGGAGGCCGGTGGAATAACATCGCAGATCCGTCATTGACCAGTGAATATTATGATTATATCCAATTTTACAGAAAGAACAAAGAACTATCCCCGGAAGTAAGGGAAAGGATCAAAACCCAGCTTACAAAAGCCAGAAACAATTACAAGGAGATGTTTGTGACGGATTATATTCAGTGGATTCGCTATGAGAGCAATGGTCTTCCGAGATTGAACAAGGTGGCAAGAAATATTCTGTTTGCATACTGCCCTTTTCCGAAAGAGATACGGACGAAGATAGGAACAAACCCTCTTTACAAGCAGGCTGCTGACAGATATGACATCAAGAACGGACAGACACTGCATCGAATCACGCTTCTTTGTAAAAAACTGGAAAATTCACCGGGCGGGGTTCCGCAGGAAATTGCAGCTTATAAGGAATATCTGGAATCCTGATCCGATTGATGAAATATACCAAAATTACAGCTTTATTTTTGTGAATATTTTGTGTACGTGAAGCCTTCGAATTTGTTGACAATACGTGAAATTACTTTATAATTTAAGTAATACGTTATTTTTTTAGCTAAAAAACAAATTGGAGGCTTTTATCATGTCTATTTCCTTTTACGAAAAAGAACAGCTTTTTAAGCTGGATACGAAAAATACTTCTTATGTGATCGGTATTGTCGATGAAGAAAAATTCCTGGGACATGTTTATTATGGGGCAAAGCTGAAGGATCATCATGCAGGTTATCTGATGCGCGTAAATGAAAATCCTTTTGTGCCTTCTAAAAACAACAGAGACAGGGTATCTTTTCTTGACAGCTTTGCCATGGAATATCCGGCTCACGGACTGGGGGATTACCGTGAGAGCTGTATCAGCATCAGGACCATGCAGGGCAATGTAGGTCTGTCACTTAACTATGTTTCCCATAAGATTACGGAGGGAAAGACTTCTTTTCGGAATCTGCCGTCCTCGTTTGGCAGCAGGGAGGATTGCAGTGTGCTGGAAATCCTATGCGAAGATAAGACAACCGGATTGCAGGCGGTGCTGCAATACGGTGTTTTCGAGGACGTGGATGTGATCACAAGAAGCGTGAAGGTGATCAATGAGGGGGAGGAGCCTGTTTATCTGACGAAAGTGTACTCTGCCTGCCTCGATATGGACAATAAAGATTTTGAAGCAATATCTCTTCACGGCTCCTGGGCGAGAGAACGGCAGATTCAGAGCGTGCCCGTGAGCCACGGAAAATACAGTGTGGAATCCATAAGAGGAGAGTCAAGTCATCAGGATCATCCTTTTATGGCACTTAAGACAAAGAATGCAACCCAGGAAACAGGTGAAGTATATGCCATGCATTTTGTGTACTCCGGAAACTTTAAGGTACAGGTGCAGGCAGATCAGTTTGACCAGGTTCGTATGGTGATGGGAATTCATCCCACGGATTTTGCCTGGAGACTGGAAAGCAAAGAGGAATTTCAGGCACCTGAAGTGGTGATGGTATATTCAGATAAGGGTCTTGGACAGATGACCAGAACCTTCCATGATTTTTACAGAAAGCATCTGATCCGCAGCGAATATAAGAATAAAAAGCGCCCGATCCTGATCAACAACTGGGAAGCAACTTATTTTGATTTTAATACGGATAAGCTCATTTCCATTGCAAAGCAGGCTTCCGAACTGGGAATTGAGATGCTGGTCATGGATGATGGCTGGTTTGGCAACCGGTATGATGACAACAGGGCACTGGGTGACTGGTTTGTCAATGAGGAAAAGTTAAAGGGTGGACTAAAGTATCTTGTAGATGAAGTAAACAAGCTGGGAATGAAATTCGGTATCTGGTTTGAACCGGAGATGATCTCTCCGGATTCTGATCTATACAGAGAACATCCTGACTGGGCAATTGCCATTCCGTGAAGAGAGGCAAGCCTTTGCAGAAATCAATATGTGCTTGACCTGACCAGACAGGAAGTGCGGGATTACGCTTATGAGTGTGTGGCAAAGATCCTTCGCAGTGCCAACATTGAATATGTAAAGTGGGATATGAACAGACAGCTTTCTGATATCGGTTCCGCAGAGCTTCCTGCTGACAGAATGGGTGAATTATATCACCGATATGTGCTGGCTGTCTACGAAATGCAGGAGAGACTGATACAGGAATTTCCTCATCTTTTACTTGAAAACTGCTCCGGCGGCGGAGCCAGATTTGATCCCGGTATGCTGTATTTCAGTCCGCAAATCTGGTGTTCTGACGATACAGATGCCATTGAAAGACTTAAGATCCAGGAAGGAACCGCACTGATCTACCCGTTGTCTTCCATGGGCGCACATGTGTCTGATTGCCCGAACCATACTGTGGGAAGAGTAACACCCTTTGAGACAAGGGGATATGTGGCGCTTGCGGGAACCTTTGGATATGAACTTGATGTGACGAAAATACCGGAAGAAGACAGAAAGATGATTCCGGAGCAGGTGGCTATGTATCACAAATACAATGATCTTGTGAGAGAAGGAGATTACTATCGAATTGCGTCCTATGCGGAAAATCATTACTTTGACTGTTATGGCGTGGTGAGCAAGGATAAGAAAGAGGCGCTTTATACCTTTGTTCAGGTTCTGAACCGTCCTAATTATCACAGCAGAAGGCTGCAGCTCAAGGGACTGGATCCTGAAAAGGTATATGAGATTGAAGGGGAAGAAGGTACTTATACGGGAGAAATCCTGATGAAGGCAGGTATCAATATTCAAAATCCCTGGGGCGACTTTAGGGGAAGATTAATTCATTTGACGGAGGTATGATTGTGATGGGTTACATAAAAAAGTGGATCTCCATCGAGGAGGACGGTGTTTTCCTGACATTTGGAGTGACCGGGGATGATCATTTAAAGCTTTTCCATTTTTCGAGTGCACCCATGCAAGCAGAAAATGAGGAGGAATTTGGGGAAAGTGAACTTTTCTTAAAAGAGGGATTTCAGGTAGTTCAGGTTAATTTTTCGGGTTATAACAGACCTTATGAAAAGCATGGAAATAAACATATCGTAACAGCGCCGGGATATCTGCTTAAGTTTGTGGATATGAAAGATGAGAGAAATGAGCTGGGAAGACTTCTGACTATCATCCAGAAAGATGAGGAGACGAAAGCAAAGGTGATTGCCACATGGCAGTTTTATAGCGGTACATCGACTATCAGAATGCAGAATCAGGTGATCAATGAAGGCGATCAAACGCAGACACTGGAATATATTTCTTCTTTCTTTTACCTTGGCATTGAAAAAGAAGGCGAAATGAGTTCTGACGATAAGATGCAGCTTACCTTTGCCCATAACGGATGGCAGAAGGAATTCAGCTTCCATACATACTCTTTCCCTGCTCTTGGCCTTGCACAGACCCAGCCCACGGTCTATCAGAGAACGTCAAAGACCATAGAGCTCACCAACACAGGGAACTGGTCCACCAAGGAATACCTGCCTATGGGATATCTTTCCAATGAGGAAGCGGATACCTCTCTTTACTGGCAGATCGAGCATAACGGTTCCTGGCATGCAGAGATCGGAGATGAGAACAATCACTTTTATCTTGCCCTCAGTGGACCTACAGAGGTGCAGTCGCACTGGTTTCAGGATTTGAAACCGGGACAGAGTTTTACCACGGTTCCTGTTGCGGTAGGGGTATGTAACGCGGATTTTGCAAAGGCCATGGGACAGCTCACGAAATATCGCCGCATGATCAGAAGAAATAATAAAGACAATGAGAACCTTCCGGTTATCTTTAATGATTATATGAACTGTCTTTTCGGTGATCCCACAACAGAAAAGGAGCTTCCGCTTATTGATGCTGCCGCAGAGGCAGGTTGTGAATATTTCGTGATTGATGCCGGCTGGTATGCTCCGGGACTCTGGTGGGACAGCGTAGGTGAATGGCAGGAGTGCAGAGAACGGTTTCCGGGCGGAATCAAAGAAGTTACGGATTACATACGTTCAAAGGGAATGGTGCCCGGCGTATGGCTTGAACTGGAGGTCATGGGCATCAACTGTGAAAAGGCGAAGAAAGCGCCGGATGACTGGTTCTTTGTGCGGCATGGTAAGAGAGTTTACGACAGAAGCAGATATCAGTTGGATTTCAGAAATCCGGAAGTAATCGCCCATGTAAATGAAGTGATAGACAGAGTCGTTAATGAATACGGCGTTGGTTACATTAAGATGGATTATAACATCGAGCCCGGAATCGGCACGGAACTTTCTACAGACAGTGTGGGAGCAGGACTTCTTGCGCATGAGAGAGCATATCTTGCATGGCTGGACAGCGTCTTTGAAAAATATCCGGATCTTGTGATTGAGAACTGCTCCAGCGGAGGGCTTAGGATTGACTATGCACTGCTTTCCAGATACAGCATTCAGTCTACCAGTGACCAGGAAGACTACAGGGAGTATGCAACCATTGCAGCCAATGCGTGTGCGGGACTTACCCCGGAACAGGCAGCGGTCTGGTCCTATCCTCAGAGAAATGGGGATGCAGAAGAGACGGTTTACAATATGGTAAACGCTATGCTGCTCCGCATTCATCAGAGCGGACATTTAGCAGAGCTTTCAAAGGAAAGATTTGATCTGGTAAAGGAGGGCATTGACTATTACAAGTCCATCAGAGCAGATATCAGGAAAGCTATGCCGGATTGGCCCTTAGGGCTTGCAGATAATCGTGACACTTTCCTTTGCAGCGTTCTCAAGACGGATAAAAAAGCGTATCTGGCAGTGTGGAGAAGAAATAAAGATGAGGAGGATGTCAGGGAAAGTATCAAAATTCCTCTTGGACATTTGTTTGAAAAAGAAGGTGAGCTTTCCGTAAAGCTTTCCTATCCTCAGACAGCATTGGAAGAAAATGTAAGCTATGAATATGAGGACGAAAAGAAAATTGTTACTGTGAATTTTAAGTGCAGAACAATGGCGAGAATTTTTGAGATTGTGCTAAAATAAGCAGGAAAGTGAAGGAGAGATAAAAATGGCGAAAGCGGTAAAGCTTGCTGACATTGCCAAAATAATGAATGTAAGTACGGTAACCGTTTCCAAAGCGCTGTCAGACCAAAAGGGCGTCAGCGAGGAGATGCGTGAAAAGATAAAACACCTGGCAGATGAAATGGGTTATAAATCCCCTTCGGCAGCAAAGATGATGAGCGCTAAGAGGAGCTACAATATCGGGGTGGTAGTGTCAGAACGGTATCTTGACCAGTATGAATCTTTTTACTGGCAAATGTATCAGGCGGTGGCGACCAAAGCTGTTTCCAAGGAGTGCTTTACTATGCTGGAGGTGCTTGGCACTGATGCGGAACAGAATCTGGAACTGCCAAAGCTCCTTCAGGAACATAAGGTGGAAGGCCTGATCATTCTGGGACTCTTAAAAGAGGATTACCTGAACATGATGGTACAAAATATGGATGTTCCATTTATCTGTCTGGATTTTTATGATAAGAAGCAGGAAAGTGATGCAGTTGTCACGGATAACTTTTATGGAATGTACCGGCTTACCAATTATCTGTTTGAAATGGGACATAAGGACATTGCTTATGTGGGAACACTTCTTTATACAGAAAGTATTACGGACAGATATTTCGGCTATGCAAAGGCATTACTTGAGCATGGACAGCAGGTACGGCCTGACTGGATTATCAGTGACAGGAATATCGATGATGGGCAAAGAGGGGATGACTTTGAATTTGCACTTCCTGAGAAGATGCCCACTGCTTTTGTATGCAACTGTGACCTTACGGCAGGTATTTTAATCAACTCTCTTCAAAAGAAAGGCTACAGGGTACCGGAGGATATCTCCGTGGCGGGATTTGATAATTATATCCATCCGGGAATCTGCAAGGTGGGTATTACTACTTATGAAGTAGATATCAAAGAAATGGCAAGAAAAACCATAAACAATCTGATCAAAAAAATGAACCATGAGTCATATAAGCAAGGCATTTCCATCGTGGAAGGGCATATGGTGATCAAAGACAGTGTAGCAAAAAGGTCGTGAGAGTTTCACTCACGGCTTTTTTGTTTGAATTCCAACGGCGTAAGGCCTGTAAATTTTTTAAACAGAGAAATAAAGTGGTTGGTGTTGTCAATGCCTACCCTGCTTCCTACTTCGTGTACTTTTAACGAAGTTGTAAGGAGAAGATGTTTGGCAAATTCAATTCTTTTACGGTTCAGATATTGAAGAGGAGGCATGCCGAATGCGGCCCCGAATTCGCGGCAAAGCTTATATTTGCTGATATGAAAACGTTCTTGAAGCTCATCCAGAGAATAATTTTCCTGAAAATCAGTATCAAACAGATCCTTCATCTGAGTCAGATAAGAAGCTATGTGGGGAGAACTTTCGCCTTCTGACAGATGGTGCAGGATGCAGCCGGTGATGACCGTATTTATAAGCGTGGAGACAGTGAGTTTTGAGGAAAGGCTTTTTCCTCCTGCAAAAAAAAGCAGTTTTTCAAAATGAAAAGCGGTTTCGGAATAGGGAGGAATGGGTGTAATGGAAATTTTTTCAGGAATCATATTGTAATAATCCGGAAGGTTCTTCCCCGTTAAGAACAAAATGTCATATTTCCATGGACTCATAGCAATATCAAAACGGAAACGCTGATGGCAGTCAAAGAATAGAAGAGAAGATTCTGTGAGTGTATGAACCTGATTTTCAATCAGCAATTTTCCGCAACCCGATTTTGTATAGAGCAGTATATAGCAGTCCAGAGAGCGGATGTCGAAGGAAAAGGGAGATAAAGCAGTAATGCTTCCGCCGGAAAGTGCACTAAAAAAAGGAGAGTCAGGTTCGTCATCCATATCATAGATCTGTCCCAAAAATTTTTCTGCCTGAAAACCGGGAAAAAGCTTCGGCGCAGATATCAGTGCGTTCAGAAAATCGGCTTTTATATCCATATCTAGTCCTCCATGGCTCCTTTTTTACAAAGTATAGTATATTTTAAAGAAAATGGCAAACACTAGAATGGACGAAAGCTAAAAATAAAATGGAAATTAATCTAAATTAGCTAAATTAAAATTAAAAGAAAGATTAAAACGAAGAAAATGACAAAATTAGATTATGCAAAATGCATAAAAAGATAGGTTCCAAATTGTGGAAATAGAAGAAATGCATAAATAGAGCAATAATAATATATATTTTACAATATTAAGTGATGATTAAAAAAATAATATAAATATAATTAAAATTAAGTTACGTGAGTAACACGTCCATGAAAATGGAAAACACAGTTTTGTAACATGAAAAAAGGAGGATAAGTTATTATGAAACTGAAAAAAGTTTTAGCACTTGCACTTGCAACAGCTATGACATTGTCATTAGTAGCTTGCGGCGGCAGCGCAGAAACAACAGAGTCTACAGAAACTACTGAGACTACAGAAGCAACTGAAGAAACAACAGAAGCTGAAGAGACAACCGAAGAAGCAGAAGCTCCTGCAGAAGACGGAGAACTCAGCTACGGTGCAATCACACTTGGTGAGAGCTACACAGATATCACCACAACAATTAAGTGGATCCACCACAAGACAGACCGTGAAGAAGACGGTACAATTGCAAACTACATTGCAGAGTTCAATAAAGTATATCCCAACATCACAGTTGAAACTGAAGGCGTTACAGATTATCAGGAAGACTCATTACTTCGTCTCTCCACAGGTGACTGGGGCGATATCATGTTCATCCCTGCAGTTGACAAGGCAGAACTTGCTACTTACTTCGTTCCTTTTGGTACAACTGAAGAAATGGCACAGTACATCAACTTCCCTAAGCAGTGGGAATTAAATGGTGAATGCTATGGTATCGGTTACATGGGAAATGCACAGGGACTTCTTTACAATAAGGCTGTATTTGAGGCAGCTGGCGTAACAGAACTTCCTACGACACCCGATGAACTGATTGCAGATCTTCAGCTGATCAAGGACAATACAGATGCAATTCCTCTGTATACCAACTATGCAGCAGGCTGGACCATGGGTGGTCAGTGGGATGCATTCCTCGGCGCAATCACAACAGGTGATTCTACATGGTTAAATCAGAAATTTGCTCACACTGCAGAGCCTTTCAAGGATAACGGTGACGGAACCGGTGCATACGCTCTTTACAAGATCCTTTACGATGCAGTTGCTAACGGTCTGATCGAAGACGACTATACAACAACTGACTGGGAAGGCTGCAAGGGCATGATCAACAGAGGCGAGATCGGATGTATGGTACTTGGCTCATGGGCAGTTGCACAGATGAAGGCAGCTGGTGACAATCCGGACGATATCGGATATATGCCTTTCCCGATTACTGTAAACGGTAAGCAGTACGCAACAGCAGGCCCTGACTACTGCTATGCAATCAACGTAAACTCTTCTGACGAAAACAAGGCAGCAGCCATGGTATTCATTAAGTGGATGGTTGAAGAGTCCGGTTGGTGCGATTTCGAAGGCGGATATCCTATCTCCAAGACAGCACCTACATCATTCGCATTTGACGGTGTTGAGATTGTAGAGAACGATCCTGCACTGGAAGGTGAAGAAGATCTCATGAATGAGATGAACGCTGAAAGCGAACTTTCCTTCAACGCAGGCGGAGATGCTAAGGTTCAGGCTATCGTTGAGGCAGCAGCTACAGGTTCTAAGACCTTCGATGACATCATGGCTGAATGGACTGAAGCTTGGAATGCAGCACAGGAAGAGCTTGGCGTAGATGTTTTATACTAATCAGTACGCAATGTGAAAATAGAGTTTTAGTAAGTTATGAAAAACCGGAGCCAAGGGGAGGTTTCTCCTTGGCTCTAATACATCATAGAATGTATTGCTATTAGGAGGAAAGGGCGTATGGCAATGACTCAGGCGGCTAGACCGAAAAGGAAAAGGACTTTTAAGGAGTGGGCAAGAAGCAGGGACGGGCAGAAAGTGTTTGTCATGCTTGCTTTTATGATCATTCCG
Organism: uncultured Clostridium sp.; assembly: GCA_945917985.1. Classification (GTDB taxonomy): domain Bacteria; phylum Bacillota; class Clostridia; order Lachnospirales; family Lachnospiraceae; genus Suilimivivens. The sequence continues at coordinate 10,658 of CAMEIH010000021.1, forward strand.
TTACTGTTATTATTTGTGTTTACTTATCTGCCCTTTGCAGAGATGTTCGGCTTCAGTTTTTATAATATGAAGTACGTAGGCGCAAGAAAATTTGTCGGTTTAAAAAATTATATAAAAGTATTTCAGAGAGATGACTGCTTTGGTGCATTGAAGCTGAGTCTGTATTATATGGTTGGTTCTGTTGTCCAGCTGGTTCTTGCATTATATCTGGCAACTGTCCTCAGTTTTAAAGTGAAGCTCGGCGGTCTTTTCAAGGGATTTATGTTTTTCCCTTATCTGATCAATGGTATTGCAATTGGTTTTATTTTTAAATTCTTCTACACCAGAGGTTTTGTATTTGATACTGTCCTTCAGTGGTGTGGATTTCAACTTGAAAATCTTCCGTATTGGTTAAAGGACCAGAGCGTTAACAATATTTCTCTGGTCGGTACTTCCGTGTGGCGTTATTTCGGACAGAACATGGTACTTTTTATCGGTGCTATCATGTCTGTGGACTCTGAACTTTATGAGGCTGCCATGCTGGACGGTGCTAATAAATTACAGCAGTTTAAATATATTATTCTGCCAAGTATCAAGACGATTATTACCCTGAATGTGATCATGTCAATCACAGGTTCCTTAAGCGCATTCGAGCCTCCTTATGTTATCACAAGCGGTGCCAACGGAACCGGTACTTACTTCGTGGTAATGCATGAGATTGCTCATACCCAGCAAAAGGTTGGACTTGCATCTGCCATGGCGGTTGTCCTTTTAATGATCATATTTGTAGTAACCATCCTTCAGAAGCTGTTCTTCAAGTATGTATTTAAGAGCGCAGAGGATGAAGATAAGAATGCAGCTGCAAAACGTGAGAGAAAGCTGGCCAGACTGGCAGCAAGAAAGGCGGGGAAATAAATGACAGTATTTCAGAAAATCGGTAAATATGTAGGAATTTTCCTTAAGTATTTTTCGCTGGTGTTCTTTTCCTTCGTGGCAGTATTGCCTGTTGTGTCCTGCGTTATTACAGCATTTAAGACAGATACCGAATATCAGCAGACGAACGTTATGGTAATGCCTGAGAGCTGGCTGAATTTTGATAACTTTATTCAGGCTTTTCAGAGAGCCAACATGGGCAGGGCGTTTATTAACTCTACAATCATTCTTGTATGTGTGTTGGTTGTATCTACATTTGTCGGTACACAGCTTGCCTATGTGCTTAACAGATTTAAATTCCCGGGCAATGGTCTGATCCGTAATCTGTTCCTCTTTGCTTCCCTCCTTCCGGGTGTAGCAATGCAGGTAGCGGTTTATGAAATCATGTATAAATTAGGCTTTATCAATTCCCTGATTGGGTATATCATTATGATGTGCGGTACGGATGTAATTTCCATTTATATTTACATTCAGTTCTTTGAGAATATTCCCATATCACTGGATGAATCGGGTATTGTGGACGGTGCTTCCTATTTTACGATCTTTTACAAGATCCTGCTTCCGCTTGTGAAGCCCGCTATTGTTACCTCCTGTATCTTAAAGGGTGTCGGTACTTATAATGAATATTACTCAGCAAATCTCTATCTGCAGGATAAAAAAATATATCCCACGGTGGCAACTTCCCTGTATACCTTCGTAGGACCTCTCGGAAGCAAATACAATTTGATTTGTGCAGGTGTTATCATTTCCCTGTTGCCGGCTTTGATCGTATTTATTACCTGCCAGAAACAGATTTACAGCGGACTTACCTCCGGTGCAGTAAAAGGTTAATCAGAAATAAAGAAAACAGGAGACTTGAAAAATGATGGTTGAAGAAATAAAAGCTCATTTGATAAATGACATTATCCCTTTCTGGAAGGGACTTCGTGATGATGAGTTTGGCGGTTATTACGGCTATCTTGATTATGACCTTAAGCTGGATAAAAAGGCGGTGAAGGGTTGTATCTTAAACAGCCGTATTACCTGGTTCTTCTCCAATGCTTATACGCTTTTAAAGGATGAAAGTCTTTTAGAGGAAGCGAAACATGGATTTGCCTTTTTGAAAGAGCATTGCATGGATAAAGACAACGGAGGCATCTACTGGTCCATGAAATACAACGGTGAACCGGAGGATACCACAAAACATACTTATAACCAGGCTTTTTCCATCTATGCTCTTTCCTCCTATTATGAAGCATCGGGGGATGAAGAGGCACTTGAAATGGCTAAGGAGCTGTTCCGTATCATTGAGACCAGATGTACCGATGAGATCGGCTACAAGGAGGCCTTTGACAAGGAGTTCCATGAGATTGAAAATGATAAGCTTTCCGAAAACGGAGTCATTGCGGAGAAGACCATGAATACACTGCTCCATGTGTTTGAAGCATACACAGAGCTCTACCGTGTGGCAAAGCTGCCCGAGGTGAAGGAGAGACTTGAATGGATCATGGATACTTTTGCGGATAAAGTATATAATCCAAAGCTCCACAGGCAGGAGGTATTCTTTGACAAAAATATGAATTCCATTCTTGACCTCCATTCCTATGGTCACGATATTGAGACAGCATGGCTCATTGACAGGGGCGTGGAAGTTCTTGGTGAGAAGAAATATGAAGAGAAAATGACTCTTATCACCAAAGATCTGACAGCCCAGATTTACAAGGTGGCCTTTGACGGCAGATCCCTTGCCAACGAGTGTGAAAAAGGTGTGGTGAACAAGCACCGTATCTGGTGGGTTCAGGCGGAGACAGTAGTCGGATTTTTAAACGGCTTCCAGAAAAATCCTGATAAACCGGAGTATCTGGATGCAGCAAAAGCAGAATGGAACTTCATCAAAGAGTATGTGATTGATAAGAGGAAAGGTTCCGAATGGTTCTGGGAGGTGGATCCCGATGGTAAGCCATATGAAGGAAGACCCATCGTGGAACCCTGGAAATGCCCTTATCATAACGGCAGAATGTGTTTTGAAGTGATAAAAAGAAGTTGAGAAAACAGCCCTTGCTGTTTTTGGAAAGAGGTATGAGATGTTGCACAAGAAATATGAGGAAGAGCTGAAAAAGTATGAGGCTCTCATAAACAGAAAAAATGAAGTGGATCCGGATTTTTATAATGGGGTTTACGATAAATATAAATATCCGGTACTGACAAGGGAGCATATTCCCCTTACATGGCAGTATGACTTAAACCCTGAGACCAATCCTTATTTCATGAAGAGACTGGGCATCAATGCAGTGATGAACTCAGGCGCCATTGAGCTGAATGGCAAATATTATCTGGTGGCCAGAATAGAAGGGGACGACAGAAAGTCCTTCTTCGGTGTGGCAGAGAGTGATAACGGTATCGACGGTTTCCGCTTCTGGGATTATCCCATTCTGCTTCCCGATACCTGTCCGGAGGAGACCAATGTATATGACATGCGTCTCACCAAGCATGAGGACGGCTATATTTACGGTGTGTTCTGCTCAGAGAGCAAGGATACTTCCGTGAATGACCTTTCCGCAGCAGTGGCTGCAGCGGGTATTGTGAGAACGAAGGATTTAAAGACATGGGAGAGACTTCCCAATCTTGTGACCTTAAATTCTCCCCAGCAGAGAAATGTGGTGCTCCACCCTGAATTTGTAAACGGAAAATACGCTTTCTATACAAGACCCATGGATGACTTTATTGAGACAGGGTCAGGCGGCGGAATCGGATTTGGCCTGTGTGATGATATCACCCACGCAGTGATCGATGAGGAGAAGATGACAAGCCTGCGCAAATACCATACCATCACTGAGGCAAAGAACGGTGCAGGTGCAGTGCCCATCAAGACAGAAAAGGGCTGGATCCATATCGCCCATGGTGTGAGAAACACAGCGGCAGGTCTCCGCTATGTAATCTACGCATTTGCAACAGACTTAAATGATCCATCCAAGGTGATTGCAGAGCCTTCCGGACTTCTGATCGGACCGAGAGGATCTGAGAGAGTGGGAGATGTTTCCAACGTGGTATTTACAAACGGTGCCATTGCCAATGAAAAGGGAGAAGTATATATATACTATGCTTCCAGCGACACCAGAATGCATGTTGCGACAACAACTGTTGACAAGCTGATCGACTATGTATTCAACACACCGAAGGATCCCTTAAGAAGTGTAGAATGCGTAGCCCAGAGATGTGATCTGATCAAAAAGAACCTTGCGTTTTTATCTAAGCAGTAATTAATAATCAGGCCTTATGAGGCAGAAGGAGACAAGATGAGCGAAATAAAGATGATTGCCCCTGCGGTAAAGAATGTACCCTGGCAGGAGAAACCTGCTGATTTAAAAGGAGCGCCGATCTGGAGATATACCGAGAACCCCATCATCGGCCGTAATCCTGTGGAAGGTGTTGCAAGAATTTTCAACAGTGCGGTAATGCCTTACGGAGATGAATTTATCGGTGTGTTCCGTGGTGAACAGACAAACGGTATCCCTTATATTTATATGGGAAGAAGCAAGGATGCGATTCACTGGGATTTTGACAAGGAAAAGATTCCTTTTGTAGATGAAGAAGGAAAGCCTTTTATGCCTAAGTATGCATATGACCCCAGGTTGGTGAAGGTGGAAGATACCTATTATATCATCTGGTGTCAGGACTTTTATGGTGCAGCCATCGGTATGGCAAAGACAACAGACTTTAAGACATTTACAAGACTTGAAAATCCTTTCATTCCTTATAACAGAAACGCAGTATTGTTCCCCAGAAAGATCAACGGCAATTTTGTAATGCTGAGCCGTCCTTCTGACAGCGGACATACACCTTTCGGTGATATTTTTGTGAGCGAAAGTCCTGACCTTGTATACTGGGGCAAACACAGACATGTAATGGGCAAAGGCAGTGAATGGTGGGAGTCCGTTAAGATTGGCGGAGGTGCTGCTCCTATTGAGACAAGCGAAGGCTGGCTTTTATTCTACCATGGTGTAAGCGGAACCTGCAACGGTTTTGTATATTCCATTGGCGGCGCTATTCTTGACCTTGAGAACCCTTCCATTGTGAAGTACAGATGCGAAAACTTCCTTCTGACTCCGGAAGAATGGTATGAGGAGAGAGGTTTTGTTCCCAATGTGTGCTTCCCTTGTGCAACCATTCATGATCCCGAAAGCGGAAAGATCGCTATCTACTACGGATGTGCAGACAGCTATGTAGGTCTTGCATTTACCAAATTTGATGAGATCGTGGCTTATATTAAAGAACACAGTGTGGTAACGGAAGCTGATACGGAGATCGGCAGAAGATAATCAAAATGTTTTTTGCACAGAAAGGGTTTGTTTGACGGCAAGCCCTTTTCGTGCATCAACAATTGTAAAAAAGTTTGTCCCGGAGGATTAAAAAATGAGCTACAATGTTCATCCTGAAAAAGGATTGATCAACAGAGGAAACTGGCACAGGATAAAGGAGTGCATGAAGAGAGCAAAGGCAGGAGAAGCTGTCACAGTAGGCTTCCTCGGAGGTTCCATTACACAGGGCTGTCTTTCTTCTATACCGCAGACCTGTTATGCCTATTTGGTATATGATTGGTGGAAGAAAAAATTCCCTCAGGCAGAGATTACATATATTAATGCGGGAATCGGAGGAACGACATCGCAGTTTGGTATTGCCAGAGTAGAGGATCATCTGTTAAAATATAATCCAGACTTCATATTAATAGAATTTGCTGTTAATGATGAAAACACAGAATTTTTTAAAGAGACGTATGAGAGCCTTGTTCGGAAAACGTTTTCGTATGTAAATGCTCCTGCTGTAATGTTGATGAATAATGTCAGATATGACGATGGCGAAAATGCGGAAGATATGCACCTTCAGGTAGCGAAAGCCTACGAGCTTCCCATGGTCAGTATGAAGAATACTATCTGGCCGGAGGTGAGGGAAGGAAGGATTGCAAACCGTGAAATCACACCGGATGATTTACATCCCAATGACGCAGGACATGCATTGGTGGCGCAGGTGATCACGACTTTTCTTGAGAAGGTATATGAAGAGATGGAAACGGAGGAAGTGCCTTCTGATTTCCGGGGAGAGCTGCTTCCCGCACCTATTACGCCAAGCGCATATGAAGATTCTGTTCGTTATCAGAATCACAATTCCTCTCCTGCAATAAACGGGTTTGAGGCTGACACGGAACCGCAGAATGATATCCGCGAGATCTTCAGAAACGGATGGACTGCATGGAAAGAGGGAGACAAAATTTCCTTTGAGATCAATTGCAGCGGTGTAGCGGTTCAGTATCGAAAAAGTGTGAAACAGCCTACGCCTGTTGCGAGAGTGGTTATTGATGATAACGAAAAGACGGCAGTGATTCTCAATGGTAATTTTGAGGAAGATTGGGGAGACTGTCTTTACATCGATACGATAGCAAGACATATGGAATCCGGTAACCATAAGGTAGAAATCACCATTATAGAAGCACATGAAGATGATGTAGTTCCGTTCTATCTGGTTTCTGTATTTGGCTCCAACTAATCTGACATAAGGGGGACAGTTATGTTCAAGAAGAGTACAGAGAAAAAACCAAAGGAAAAAATCCCAAAGGAAAAGAAGCCTAAGGAAAAGAAAGTGCGCGAAAAAAAGGTAAAAGAGAAAGCTGTAAAGCAGAAAAAACCGCTAAAGCTTCCTGCGATTAACCTGAAAAGCCTGAAGGAGAGTATGAAAGGCACGAAGGAAAGCAAGCGCAGTATTATGCAGATACTTCTGGTGGGATTTCTGGTGCCGGTTGTGATGATGATTGCACTCGGCGTGGTGTCTTACAATATGGCATCCTCCGGTATTTTGACAAAGTATAAGGAGTCGGCCATCTCCACGGTGACTGCTGTAGGAAATTACTGTGATCTTGTCTGTGACTCTATTTCCAGCAAGGCACTTGAGCTGGTCACAAACAGTGATGTGGGTGATTATTATGATAAGTATTACAAAAAGCAGGATTCCAAAGGAATGGAATCTTTCAGGAATGCCAAGTCAATTGTCAGCAATACAAGATCGACTAACCAATATATGTACAGTTTTTCCATAATTCCGGAAAATGGTTCTTATTTGTCCACCCTTACAGGCAGTATGAGTGAAAATGTTTATGAAGATTTCCTGAATACTGCAGAGGGACAGTATTTTGTGGAAAATGCAAACCAAAGAAATGGATGGTTTGGATATCATTCCTATCTTGATGGCACCATGAATAACAGCCTTCCGGAAAGATATGCCATGGCGTTCTATCAGAAAACTATGAAGAGCGGCAGTATGCTTGTTATGGACATTAACATGGAGACGGCCATGGAAATGCTGGGACAGATGGATTTTGGGAAAAACAGTATCAGAGCGCTCGTTTCACCTGACGGTCGTGAGGTGGTTTCCGTTAAGGGAAAAGAGGAAGAGCCTGTAGAGGAGACTTATTTTGTAGGCAACAGTTTCTATGAAAACACGAAGACAGCCGAGGAAGCCGGCAGTATGGATGTCAAGCTGAACGGTAAAAAGTATGTATATATATATTCACCTGTAGGGAAGACAGGAGCTATGATCTGTGCACTGATTCCGAGAAGCAATTTGCTCGGTCAGGTGGGAACCATTAAATATATTACGATTATCATGGTCATCCTTGCAGCAGGAGCAGCTCTTGCCATCGGTATGATGATTTCCATGGGAATCAGCAAAACAGTAAAGAGTATGACCACCGGCCTATCCAAAGTGGCAGAGGGTGATCTTACCAATGATTTCAGTACAAAGAGACAGGATGAATTTAAGATTCTGACCTCAGGTCTCAATTCCATGATGGAAAGCATGAGAACACTGATGCAGGATATGAAGCAATTCGGAACCAAGGTCAGTGCCCTGTCGGTTGATGTATCTGAAAAAACAATGGTAGTAAGTACCTCTATGGATGATATCTCCAGGGCCATGGATGAAGTGGCAAAGGGTGTGCAGAATCAGGCGGAAGATACAGAAAACAGCAATGAGAAAATGCTGTCTCTTTCCGAGAATATCAATGACGTGACAGATAAGACCTCCAGCATGGGCAGCGCGGCCGATAAAGCAATTGATGCGGTTGAAAAAGGAAAAGTCATTGTACAGGATCTGAGCGATAAATCGGATACGACAGTGTCTCTCACACAGATTTTGGTAAATGATATTGATGAAGTTCAGAGAAGTTCTGAGGAAATTAAGAATTTTGTGGATGTGATTAACAGCATTGCAGGGCAGACAAATCTGCTTTCCTTAAATGCTTCCATTGAAGCAGCCAGAGCGGGAGAAGCAGGAAGAGGATTTGCGGTTGTAGCAGAGGAAATCAGAAAGCTGGCAGATCAATCCAAGGAATCCGGCAATAAAATACGTGAGATTGTGGAAATGATCGGAAGCACCACGGATAAAACCACGGCATCCGCAAAGGAAGCTGTGGATATGATGGGCGAGCAGGCAAAAGCACTTGCACAGACGGTTGAAGTATTTGGAATGATCCAGGGCTGCGTAGAAGAGCTGGTCGAGGGAATTCGGACGATCACACTCCGTCTGGAGAAGACAGTAGAGGAAAAAGAGGCGGTTCAGAATTCAATCCAGAATATTTCAGCGGTTTCCGAAGAGGTGGCTGCTTCTACTCAGGAAGTTACGGCTACGCTCGGCGAGCAGGCACATGTGGTTCAGAACCTGAAGGAAGAAGTAGAAAAACTGGAAGAAGATGCTCAGAAGCTGAATGCCTCAATTGACAGATTTAAGATCTGATTTAAATAGCGAATATTGTGGAGAATGCATATGGCAGTCAAAATATTGTGGAATGACGATTGGGAATTCTGTAAACAACAGTTTTGTGATGAGAATTTCCAAATACCGAAAGAAGCAGATTTTAAAAAGGTAGATATTCCCCATGATTTTATGATCTATGATACCCATGATCTGTACGGCACGTGTATCGGCTGGTATCGCAAGACATTTTATGTTACTAACATCAAACCGGAGGACGAATATGTCCTTCGGTTTGATGGTGTGTATATGAATACAACGGTATTTGTGAACGGAAGACCTGCCGGGGAGTGGAAATACGGATATTCCACTTTTGAGGCCTTGATAAGTCCTTATTTACAGGAAGGAGAAAATCTGATCCATGTGCGCGTTGTATACCAGGAGCCTAATACAAGATGGTATTCGGGAGCGGGAATTTACAGAAATGTCTGGTTGAAACAAAGAAGCAGGGATCATATTGTATCTGACGGGATTTATCTTACTCCGGTAAGACGAAAAGACGGCAGCTGGATCGTGGAGACTGATACGGAAATCTGCCTGAAAGGTGCCGGGGAAGAAAACTTTTTCCTAAAGCAAAAGCTGATGAACAGGGAAGGTGAACTGCTTGCGGAAGAAACTGTGTGTTTCCATGCTGCAGAGGAAAACAGTGTTATCATAAGCCGGGATCTCGGACCGGTCATGAATCCTGAGCTGTGGGATATCGGAAAGGGAAATCTGTATCCGGTAATAACAGAGCTTTACAGGGAAAATGAGCTTCTTGAAAGACAGGAGCAGAACATTGGATTTCGGACGATGGAATTTCTTCCGGAGGAAGGCTTTATCCTGAACGGAAGAAGAGTAAAAATAAACGGAGCCTGTGAACATCACGATTTCGGAGCACTCGGAGCAGCCTTTTACAAAGAGGCGGCAAGGCGCAAACTGACACTTCTTGGGCAAATGGGAGTAAACGCCATAAGAACATCTCACAATATGCCGGCCCCGGAATTTATGGAGCTCGCAGATGAGATGGGATTTCTTGTCGTATCTGAGGCTTTTGATATGTGGGAAAAGCCAAAGACAACGTATGATTATGCGAGATTTTTTAATGACTGGTATGAGAGAGATGTTGAGTCCTGGATTCGGAGGGACAGAAATCACGCAAGTCTTTGTATGTGGAGTATCGGCAATGAGATACAGGATACGATGGCAGAAGGAAGAGGACTTCAAATCACCGAAAACCTGAAACGCACTGTCAGGAAATATGATTATAAAAAGCATGCGCCGGTTACGCTGGGATCCAATTTCATGAAGTGGGATAATCCGCAGAAGTGTGCGGAAGTGCTTGACTGTGTGGGATATAACTATTCGGAATATCTGTATGAAGAGCATCACAACAAACATAAAGATTGGGTTATTTACGGCAGTGAAACGGCTTCTGTTCTTTCGAGCAGAGGTATTTATCATTTTCCTCTTTGTCAGTCTATTCTTACGGATGAGGATGAACAGTGTTCCTCTCTCGGAAACAGTGTGACAGGATGGGGAGCGACAAGCTATGAGGCCTGTATCGGAGATGACAGGGATGCGGAATTTTCCCTGGGTCAGTTTATCTGGACGGGATTTGACTATATCGGAGAATCTACTCCTTATGATACCAAAAACAGTTATTATGGACAGCTTGATACAGCGGGCTTCCCTAAGGATTCTTACTATATTTTTCAGGCGGAATGGACGGATGCCGAGGAAAATCCTATGGTGCATGTGTTTCCTTATTGGGATTTCAATGAAGGACAGCCGATCGATGTGCAGGCAGCCACCAATGGCTCGGCGGTAGAATTGTTTGTGAACGGAAGAAGTTTTGGCCGGCATCAGATCGATCACAGGAAAGGTCGGAAGCAGCTGGGAGTATGGCAGGTACCCTATGAAAAGGGCGAGATAACGGCAGTGGCTTATGATTCACGGGGAAGAGAAATCGCAAGACAGACAAGGTACTCCTTTACAGAGGCAGTCAGTATAAATGCAGTTCCTGACAAACAAGTGCTAAGGGCAGACGGGCAGGATCTGATCTTTCTTGAAATCGGCGTTCTTGACAGGAATGGGAATCCTGTGGAAAACGCAAGAAACCGCATTCATGTTGAGGTACAGGGAGCCGGGAGACTGATCGGTCTTGATAATGGTGACAGTGCTGATTTTGATGCATATAAAGGAAAAAGCAGAAGGCTGTTTGGCGGTAAGCTCCTGGCAATCATTGCAGCCGGGACATCACCGGGGGAAATAGCCGTAACACTTACCTCCCCGGGACTTTCAGACTGCTGCATACCTCTAAAGGCAGTTGAGGCACCTTTGCAGGATGGCGTTTCTGCCATGGAAGAAAACAGGGAATATCCACTGTATGGCGGCGGATCTAAAGGAGAAGTACTTCTACAGGGGGAAAAGGAAGTGCCGGTGAGGAAAATCGAGCTGATGCAGCCCATCCCTGAAATATTGACGAAGGAAAATCCGGAAACAGAGATCCGGGCAAAGCTGTTGCCCTCAGATACCACGTATCATGAGCTTGAATGGAAAGCGGTAAATGATACGGGAATTGCCGTAAATTTTGTGGAACTGACACCGTGTGAGGACAAGGTCAGGGTAAAGGCTTTAGGCGACGGAGAATTTTGTCTGAAGTGTTTTGCAAGGAATGGCGGCAGTGCGGTCAGCGTACAGTCTGTCACGAAGATGAAAGCGGAGGGACTTGGCAGGGCATTTCTGGATCCTTATGAGGAAATACCTGCAGGTTTATGCGACTTCAAATCAGAAAAAGCAGCGACCGGAATAGAGCACGGAATTAATTTTCTGGGGTCGGATCAGGGAAAAAAGGAGTGTATCATCGGCTTTACGGGAATTGATTTTGGTGAGGAAGGTTCGCAGGAGATTGTGCTTCCTATCTTTGCAAATACCAACGATCCGGTTACCTTTGAAATCTGGCAGGGAGAGCCACAGGGAAGAGAAAGTATACTTCTTGCAGACTGCTATTATCATAAACCTCCTGTTTGGATGACCTTTCAGGGACAGGCTTACCGGTTAAATAAGCTTCTGAAAGGGAATGAGCCTCTTTATATTGCTACCGATTGCAGTTTTCAGTTAAGAGGTATCTACTTTAAAAAGCAGATCAGGGCATATGAAAAGCTGGAGGCTGCGGAATGTGATTCTATTTACGGTGATTCCTATGAGATCAGGGAGAAAAAGGTTGAGAAGATAGGAAATAATGTTTCTCTCGTGTTTGAGCATATGGATTTTGGCGAAGAAGGTGCAGGAAAGATAACCCTGAGATACCGGTCCGGGCAGGATCTGAATCCTGTTCAGATCAGGTTTGTATCAGAACAGGGAACCAGCATTCAGGTAGTGGAAGCGGAAAAACAGGAAGAATATAGAGAGAGAACGTTTGAAATCGAAAGGCTTAAGGGAAAGGGAGTTATCAGCTTTATTTTCCTGCCGGGCAGCTGCTTTGATTTTGAATGGTTTCGGTTTGAAAATGATTGAAAGAGAGGATGATTGACATGTTTCGTGATGATTTTGTCTGGGGTGTTGCGAGCAGCGCTTACCAGGTGGAAGGAAGAGAAGAAGGGGATGGCTGCGGCAAGACCATCTGGGATACCTTTACGGAGGAAGGCAGAATTCTGGATGGCAGAGATTCCAAGGTGGCATGTGATCACATGCACAGATATAAGGATGATTTCGCCCTGATGGGAATGCTTGGAATCAAGGCATACCGTTTTTCCATGAGTTGGGCAAGGATTCTGCCGGAGGGAACGGGAAAGGTCAATCAGAAAGCCATTGATATGTACCGTGATATGATCATGGAGATGAAGAAAAACGGCATTGAACCTTTCATTACCATGTATCACTGGGAATTTCCCCAGGCTTTGCAGGACAAGGGCGGCTGGCTGAACGAAGAGGTTATTCAGTGGTTCGGCGAGTATGCCAAAGTGGTGGCAGAGAATTTCTCCGACATCTGTGAATATTTTATCACCTTGAATGAGCCCGAATGTTTTGTGGGACTTGGTCATTTGTCAGGTGTTCATGCACCGGGCAAGAAGCTTCCCTACAAGGATGTGTTCCAGATTGCACACAACGCACTCAGGGCACACGGACAGGCAGTTATCAATTTGAGAAAGTATGCGTGCAGACCGATTAAGGTAGGATATGCGCCTACCTGCGGCATGGCGTATCCCGCAACGGACAAGCCGGAGGATATCGAAGCGGCGAGAAAGACACTGTTTGGCTTTTATCAACCCATGGATAACTGGACCTGGAACGTGGCATGGTTTAACGATCCCGTTTTCCTTGGAAAATATCCGGAGGAGGGACTTAAGAAGTTTGCGGAATATCTCCCTGAGATCACGGAGGAGGATATGAAGCTGATCTCCCAGCCACTTGACTTCATGGGACAGAATATTTACAACGGCTATATGATGAGACAGGGCGCTGACGGGGAGCCGGAATATGTGGACAGACCCATCGGTTTTCCCAAGACGGCTGCCAACTGGCCGGTAACACCGGGATGCTTCTACTGGGGAGTGAAATTTTTGTATGACAGATACAAGTTGCCTCTCTATATTACAGAGAACGGCATGTCCTGTCACGATGATGTTTCGCTGGACGGAAAAGTCCATGATCCCAACCGCCAGAATTTCCTTGATCTGTATATTTCGGCACTGCAAAAGGCAAATGATGAGGGTGTGGATGTAAGAGGATATTTCCTCTGGACCTTTCTTGACAATTTTGAGTGGGATAAGGGCTATACAGAGAAGTTTGGCATCGTGTATGTGGATTTTGCAACGCAGAAGAGAATTGTGAAGGATTCCGCATACTGGTATCAGAGAATTATTGAATCCAACGGAAAGGAATTGACAATAAATAAGAAGATGAGACCTATTTTATTTTTGAATCCTGTATTTAAGCAGATGATCTGGGGCGGAAGTCGCCTTGCTGACAGCTTTGGTTACGAAATTCCCGGAGATAAGACCGGTGAGTGTTGGGCGGTCAGTGCCCATCCAAACGGTGACTGTGTTGTAAAAGAGGGCATTTATGAGGGAAAGACTCTTTCTCAGCTCTGGAAGGAAGAACCGGAATTATTTGGCAACAGTGACCTTGACAGATTCCCGCTGCTGATCAAGATCATTGATGCCAGGGATGATCTCAGCATTCAGGTGCATCCCGATGACTCCTACGCGGGGGACCACGAAAACGGTTCCCTCGGGAAGACGGAATGCTGGTATATTCTTGACTGTCCCGAAGATGCAACTCTGGTAGTGGGACACAATGCAAAGTCTAAAGAAGAACTGACGGAAATGATAGAGCAGGGAAGATGGTCCGAACTGATTAGAGAAGTACCTGTTAAGAAGGGAGACTTTATCCAGATTAATCCCGGTACCGTGCATGCCATCAAGGGCGGTCTGATGATTTTGGAAACCCAGCAGAACAGCGATATTACCTACCGTGTCTACGATTATGACAGACTGACAGACGGAAAGCCCCGTCAGCTTCATGTAAAGCAGAGCATTGATGTGATCACGGTGCCCGCTCCGTCAGCCGAGGACAGTGTTAAGCATGCGCTTGATCTTCCGGAGAATGAGTTCAATGAACTGATTGCCTGCGACTATTATAAAGTTTGGAAATTGCAGGTGACAAAGCCTATCTCCTTTGAACAGACACATCCCTTCATGATCATGAGTGTGATTGAGGGACAGGGCCTTGTAAACGGTCAGATGATCAAAAAGGGTGATCATTTTATTCTTCCTGACGGAATCGGAAGGATCGATATGCAGGGTGATATGACACTGATCGCTTCTTCGGTGAAATAAATTTATAAAAAGTAAAAGCATCCCCAATCCTCGTCAGCAGGATTGGGGATATTTTCAAAGCACTTTTTCTGTGTTAGAATAAAACGTATGAAAATGAAAGTTTAATAACAAATGATTAAGTACATAAATAATAAAGTAGGAGGCAGTGTTATGATCAACGAGCAATATAAGAAAATGTTAGAGGGCAAGTCTGTGATTCGTCAGCTTTCCGAATTTGCAACGGCAAGAGGAAAAGAGATTGGGTATGAAAATGTGTTTGACTACAGTCTCGGAAATCCATCCGTTCCGGTGCCGGAGAAATTTACGGAAGTGATGATAGACCTGCTTAAGAATAAAAGCTCCATGGAGCTTCACGGATACAGCCCGAGTCTTGGTATTGCCTCCGTGAAAGAGAAAATTGCGGAATCCTTAAATAAACGGTTTGATATGGACTATACAGGAAATCATATTTTCCCCACAACCGGCGCTGCAGGTGCGCTTGCTCATGCGGTGCGCTGCGTCACAAAGCCGGGAGATGAAGTCCTTACCTTTGCACCGTATTTTCCGGAATATAATCCCTACATTAATATGACAGGGGCAGTCCTTAAGGTGGTTCCTGCCAATACGGAAAATTTTCAGATCAATTTTGAGAAGCTTGAGGAGATGTTGAATGAAAAGACGGCAGCGCTTCTCATCAATACGCCCAACAATCCTTCGGGAGCTGTTTACAGTGCACAGACACTGACAGCTTTGGCAGAGCTTTTAAACAGAAAACAAAAAGAATACGGACACGACATTTTTATCATATCCGATGAACCCTACAGAGAAATCATTTTTGACGGTGTGAAAGCACCTTATGTGTCGAAGTTTTATGACAATACCTTATCCTGTTATTCCTATTCCAAATCCCTGTCGCTTCCCGGTGAGCGTATCGGTTATGTGGCAGCAAACCCAAGATGCACGGATGCGGAACTGATCAGTGCCATCTGTGGGCAGATTTCCAGGGGAACAGGACACAACTGCCCGCCTTCCATCATTCAGCTGGCAGTGGCAGAGGTGCTGGATCAGACCTCCGATATGTCTGTCTATGAGACGAATATGAATCTGCTCTATGACGAGCTTACCTCGCTTGGATTTAGCTGTGTTAGGCCCGGAGGAACCTTCTACATCTTCCCTAAGGCGTTAGAGGATGATGCGGTGGCTTTCTGCCGGAAAGCACTCAAATACGATTTGGTGCTGGTACCCTCTGACAGCTTTGGCGTACCGGGATATTTCCGTATGGCATACTGTATCGATACGGAGAAGGTAGAGCGGTCACTGCCCGCTCTTCGGAAGTTTGTAAAAGAAAATTATTGAGAATGGGAGTACCTGCATGAACAATATAGTATATCATGGCAGTAATGTAGTTGTGGCGCAGCCTAAAATTCTTATCAACGGACATTACAAAGATTTTGGATTTGGTTTTTATTGTACAAACATTGAAAAGCAGGCGAAACGTTGGGCACTTACAAAACGGGGAGCATCCATTGTCAATAAATATACTTGTTTGCAGAATAAAGAATTAAATATTTGTGCTTTCCATGAAATGACAGAAGATTGGCTTCAGTTTGTTGTAGATTGCAGACGAGGAAAAGAGCATAACTATGATATTGTGGAAGGGCCTATGGCAGATGATCAGATATGGGATTATGTGGAAGACTATATGTCCGGAAGTATCAGTAAGGCTGCCTTTTGGGAATTGGTTAAGTTTAAATATCCAACCCATCAGATTGTATTCTGTACAGAGGATGCAATAAAAACATTGCATTTTGAAGGGAGTACTGTTCTATGACAAATATATATTTTCCGGAAGAAAAGATACAGAAAAATGATCTCTATTTTATTTGTTATATGATTGAACGTGTAGCCAGAAGGCTGCACCAGAGAAACAGTTATGTAGTGAACCATATCGGGAAAGAGAGTCTTGAACATCTGATAAGTGTAGCAAATGTACTTCATGCAGAAAATCCGGTAGCGGTAGAAGATGATTGGATAGAAGAATATTCGTTGGAAAAAGGAAATGTAGATGTTACACAGGTAGATGATGAATTGGTAAAAAAAATTCCCAGCGCAACACAAATGGGAAAAGTATATCAGAGACTTATTTTAGACACAGCCTTACCGAACGAAAATGAGGTGAATGGAATTATCAGAGTATACAATAACCCGATTTGTGACGTGATAGATAACTATAATTGCAGTGCATATTATGAACCATCGTATGTGATTGCCAGAGCCTATCAGAATGGTGGATTTTGAAAACAGTAAAGATATGCTAAAAGAAAGACGATAAGAAAGAAGAGATGACAATGTATCAGACAGGGCTTGTTCTTGAAGGCGGTGGGATGAAGGGCGTTTATTCCTCCGGTGTACTTGATTTTTTCCTGGATAAAGGACTTGAGTTTTCTTCCTGTTATGGAGTATCGGCGGGAGCCTGCTCCCTGTGCAGCTTTTTATCGAAGCAGAGAGGCAGGGCATATCACACTAACGTGGACTATCTGGAAGACAAAAATTACTGCAGCCTGTACAGCCTTCTGAAAACGGGGGATCTGTTCGGGGCAGATATGTGTTACTATCAGATACCGGAAAAGCTGAATCCTTATGATTATGAGACCTTTGAAAAGTATCAGGGTAAATTTTACAGTGTGGTAACGAACATAGAAACAGGATGTCCCGAATATATACCTATTAAAGATATGCATACGGATATTGAAGCAATCCGCGCCTCTGCCTCGTTACCTTTAGTGTCACGCAATGTGAAGATAGGGGATAAGCTTTACCTTGACGGCGGCATTTCGGATGCCATACCGCTTCGAAAGTCCATGGAGGATGGAAACCGCAAAAACGTGGTGGTTATGACAAAGGAAGTGGGATACCGCAGACAGCCTTCCTCCGGCGTTTCCCTGATAAGAATGCGTTACAGAAAATATCCCAAAGTATATGAACTCATGAAAGACAGGCATAACGCATATAATAATACGCTGGATTTCCTTAATGAGGAAGTGGAAAAGGGCACGGTTTTTCTCATTCAGCCCAAAGAAAAAAGCGATGTCGGCCGGATCGAGAAAGACAGAGATAAGCCGAAGGCACTTTATGAAGAAGGATATAAGGAAGCTTCTGAATGTTATGAAGAGTTATTAAAATTTTTGGAGGATTAGAAAATGACGGAATTTTTAAAGGCTGTACTGTTTGGCATTGTTGAGGGAATTACGGAGTGGCTTCCCATCAGCAGTACCGGTCATATGATTCTTTTGGATGAATTTGTGAAGCTTGACGTTTCTCCGGAATTCTGGGAGATGTTCCTGGTGGTCATACAGCTTGGGGCAATCCTTGCTGTTGTTGTTTTGTTTTTTTCCCAGATCTGGCCCTTTGGCAGAAAGAACAATCCCTATCCGGTAGCTGAAAAAGGCTTACTTTCTTATTGTAAAAAGGATATCTGGGAGATGTGGTTTAAAATTATTGCGGCCTGTCTTCCTGCCGCTATCGTAGGGATTTTTTTGGATGATTTTTTTGAGAGCCTGTTTTATAACAGCTTCTGCGTGGCGATTGCGCTGATTGTTTTTGGTATCGGATTTATTCTGATTGAGAACAGAAATAAAGGCGCGGTATCAAAGATTAATTCTCTTTCTGAGATTACTTATAAGACCGCACTGATTATCGGCCTGTTTCAGCTGATTGCAGCAATTTTTCCCGGGACTTCAAGATCAGGGGCAACCATCCTCGGAGCACTGCTGATCGGTGTATCCAGAACTGTGGCAGCGGAGTTTACCTTTTTCCTCGCCATTCCGGTTATGCTTGGTGCAAGCCTTCTCAAAATCCTGAAATTCGGTTTTGCCTTTTCAGGGAATGAACTCGCAATTCTGCTCATCGGAATGGTGACAGCCTTTGCGGTCTCCATTGTAGTGATTAAGTTCCTGATGGGCTATATCAAGAAGCATGATTTTAAGGTTTTTGGCTGGTATCGCATTGTTTTGGGTATTCTTGTTTTGCTGTATTTTGGGCTGGTAAAATAAGGATAACTATAAAAATAAAACGCATTAGTTGACAATTTTCAAAATATGGAGTACACTTTCCCCATGAAAAGTTACCAATTTATGAAGATTTTGAGAGATGTTCTCTGGTGTGAAAGGAGTTATTGCTATGGCAGAAACAAAGAAAGCGACAGCAAAGGTTATTGCAAAGGCAGCACCTGCAAAGACAGTTGAAGTTAAAAAAGAAGAAGTTAAGGAAGCTGTAAAGGTAGCAACACCTGCAGCTGAGGTGAAAGCCCCTGAGAAAGCAGCACCTGCAAAAGCTGTAGAAAAGAAAGCACCTGCAAAGAAGGCAGCAGCTGAGAAGAAGGCACCTGCAAAGAAAGCAGTAGCCGAGAAGAAAGCACCTGCAAAGAAGGCAGCAACTGAAAAGAAAGCACCTGCTAAAAAGGCAGCAGTTAAAGTTCAGGAATCCGTTAACTTCCAGTTCAGCGGAAAGTCCTATACAGACGCTGACTTATTAAAGATTTGCAGAGATGTATGGAAATATGATTTAAATGGTAAAGAAGAAGATTTGAAGACCGTTGAATTATATGTAAAACCGGAAGAGAATACTACATATTATGTAATCAACGGAAGTATTACAGGAAGCTTCTTTATTTAAATCAGGAAGAGATAAAATTTTATAGTGTAAGCGCGGATTTGGGACAGGTTCTGTTTTACAGAACCTGTTTTCGTTTATAATTTTTTAATAATTATTTTTCTTTATATGTGTTGACAATAAATAAGGTAAGTGATATTTTATGGTAAGAAGATGTTAGCACTCCAAAGAGTTGAGTGCTAACAAAACAAAGCTCTGATTGAAAGGTGAGGGAAGGGGATGATGGAGATGCAGCTTGATGAGAGAAAAACAAAGATTCTGCAGGCCATTATCCGTAATTACCTTGAAACAGGGGAGCCGGTAGGAAGCCGGACTATTTCCAAATACACGGACCTGAATTTAAGCTCTGCCACCATTCGAAACGAAATGGCCGATCTGGAGGAAATGGGGTATATCATTCAGCCGCATACTTCCGCGGGAAGAATTCCTTCCGACAAGGGGTATCGGTTGTATGTGGATACCATGATGGAGCAGAAGGATAAAGAACTTCAGGAAATGAAGGAAATGATGCTGGAGAAGGAAGATAAGATGGATACCCTTCTCAAACAGGTTGCAAAGCTTCTGGCTGTAAATACTAATTATGCTTCCATGATCTCAGCGCCTGCAGTTCATAAGAATAAATTAAAGTTTATACAGCTTTCCCGCGTGGATGTCAACCAGTTGCTGGCAGTCATTGTTATGGAAGGCAATGTAATCAGGAATAATATTATTCCGGTATCTGAAGAACTCAGCGATGAAAATATTTTGAAACTTAATATTCTTTTGAATACTCATTTAAATGGGCTTGCCATAGAAGAGATTAATCTTGCAATGATCCAGAACCTGAAACAGCAGGCAGGTATTCACAGTGAGATCATCAGTAATGTGGTGGATGCCATTGCAGAGGGAATTAAGGCAGATGAGGATTTGGAAATATACACAAGCGGCACCAACAATATTTTTAAATATCCGGAGCTGGCAGATCAGCAGAGGGCGAGTGAGATCATCAATACCTTTGAAGAGAAGCAGATGCTGACAGAACTGGTGCAGGATACCCTTTCCGATGAAAATAATACAGGAATACAGGTTTATATTGGGGATGAGACGCCTATTTCTTCCATGAAGGATTGCAGCGTAGTGACGGCAACCTATGAACTTGGAGAAGGAATGCGCGGAACGGTTGGTATCATCGGCCCCAAACGAATGGACTATGATAAAGTAGTAGATGCATTAAAGACGATTACCCATCAGCTGGATGAATTATATAAGAAAAAGACGTAGTGAAGAAAGGAATGAAGTATATGGCAGATGAGAAGGATTTACAGGAAGATATTCCGGTAGAGGATAAAGAAGAAGCTCTGGAAGGAGCAGGTAATTCCGACGAAACAGATGATACACCGGAAACTGACGTTCAAAAGGAAGAAGCTTCTGACACTTCTGCAGCAGAAGATTCTGAGACAGAATCCTCAGGAGAGGAAGAGGAACAGGAAGAAAAAGAGGATAAAAAGCTTTTCAAGAAAAAGCAGAAGGCAGATAAAAAGCAGGATGCTTTAAAAGAAAAGATCGATGAGCTGGAAGATAAAGTGAAGCGCCAGATGGCAGAATTTGATAATTTCCGCAAACGTACCGAAAAAGAAAAAACGGCAATGTTTGAAACGGGAGCAAGAAGCGTCATCGAAAAAATCCTTCCGGTAGTGGATAATTTTGAAAGAGGCTTTTCAAGTATTCCGGAAGAAGAAAAGGGAACATCCTTCGCAGCAGGAATGGAAATGGTTTATAAGCAGCTTATGACAGAGCTTGAAAAGATGGATGTAAAACCCATACCCGCTGTGGGAGAGGAATTCGATCCGAATCTTCACAATGCAGTGATGCAGGTGGAGAGCGAGGAGTATGAAACCGGTGTGATCGCACAGGAACTTCAAAAAGGTTACACTTACAGAGGCACTGTAGTAAGGCACAGCATGGTTGCTGTGGTGAGCTAGGAGCCGAAACTATAAAAGGCAATGAATTTTTTGCCGGTAACATAAACAAATATATGATTTAGGAGGAGAAAATCATGAGTAAAATAATTGGTATCGACTTAGGTACAACAAACAGCTGCGTGGCAGTTATGGAAGGTGGTAAGCCCACCGTTATCGCAAATGCAGAAGGAGCAAGAACAACACCCTCTGTAGTGGCATTTACAAAGACAGGAGAAAGACTGATCGGTGAACCTGCAAAGCGTCAGGCAGTAACCAATGCAGAAAAGACCATTTCATCCATCAAGAGAGATATGGGTACAGACAGAGGCCGTGTGATTGACGGCAAGAAATATTCACCTCAGCAGATTTCAGCTATGATCCTTCAGAAGCTGAAAGCAGATGCAGAGAGCTATCTGGGAGAAAAGGTAACAGAGGCAGTCATCACTGTTCCCGCTTACTTTAATGACGCACAGCGTCAGGCAACCAAGGATGCAGGTAAGATTGCAGGACTTGATGTAAAGCGTATCATCAACGAACCTACGGCGGCAGCCCTTGCTTATGGCCTTGACAATGAAAAAGAGCAGAAGATCATGGTATACGACTTAGGTGGTGGTACCTTTGATGTTTCCATCATTGAAATCGGTGACGGTGTCATCGAAGTTCTGGCAACCAACGGTGATACACACCTTGGCGGTGACGATTTTGATAACAAGATTACACAGTGGATGATCGATGAGTTTAAGAAAGCAGAAGGCGTTGACTTATCCGGTGATAAGATGGCTCTCCAGAGATTGAAGGAAGCCGCTGAAAAAGCAAAGAAAGAGCTGTCAAGCGCAACTACTACCAATATCAATCTGCCTTTCATCACAGCAACTGCTGAAGGACCGAAGCACTTTGATATGAATCTCACAAGAGCGAAATTTGATGAACTCACACATGATCTTGTTGAAAGAACAGCAGTGCCTGTTCGGAATGCAATGAAGGACGCCGGTCTTACCAATGCTGATTTAGGTCAGGTTCTGTTAGTAGGCGGTTCCACACGTATCCCTGCTGTACAGGATAAGGTAAGACAGTTAACAGGAAAAGAGCCCAGCAAGAGCCTTAACCCTGATGAGTGCGTAGCACTTGGCGCTTCTATTCAGGGCGGTAAGCTGGCAGGCGATGCCGGTGCCGGCGAAATCCTTCTTCTTGATGTTACTCCCCTTTCACTGTCTATCGAGACAATGGGTGGTATTGCAACAAGACTGATTGAGAGAAATACAACCATTCCTACCAAGAAGAGCCAGATCTTCTCAACTGCTGCAGATAACCAGACAGCCGTTGATATCAACGTAGTACAGGGTGAGAGACAGTTTGCAAGGGATAACAAGTCTCTCGGACAGTTCAGACTGGACGGTATTCCTCCGGCAATGCGTGGTGTGCCTCAGATTGAGGTTACTTTCGATATTGATGCAAACGGTATTGTCAATGTGTCTGCAAAAGATCTCGGAACAGGCAAGGAGCAGCATATTACCATTACAGCAGGTTCCAATATGTCTGATGAAGAAATCGATAAGGCAGTAAAAGAAGCAGCAGAGTTTGAAGCACAGGATAAGAAGAGAAAGGAAGCTATCGACGTAAGAAATGAGGCAGACTCCTTCGTATTCCAGACAGAGAAGGCTTTGAACGAGGTTGGCGATAAGATTGATGCCTCCGCAAAATCTGCTGTTGAAGCTGATATGGCAGCAGTAAAGGCAATCCTTGACAGAACAAAAGATCAGGAAATGTCAGACAGTGATATTGACGAACTGAAGGCAGCAAAAGAGAAACTGACAACCAGCGCACAGGCTTTGTTTACCAAGATGTATGAAAATATGCAGCAGGCACAGGGCGGTGCAACAGGTGCCGGCCCCGATATGGGCGGCTTCAGCGGCCAGGCAGGCCCCGATGCAGGAGCAGATGCAGGTCCTGCAGACGATGTAGTTGACGGAGACTACAGAGAAGTATAAAATAAAAAAGCGGTAAAACGAGAAAGAGTTCTTCTAAGGTGGCAAAACGCCACCTGAGAAGAACTATGACTTTCTCGAGAAGAATGGCGCTGCCATTCTTCTTTGCGCGTTTATTAAGATTAGAGGAGTTTAAGTAATGGCAGAGCAGAAACGGGACTATTATGAAGTCCTTGGTGTGGATAAGAATGCAGATGATGCAGCTCTTAAAAAGGCATATAGGGCATTAGCCAAAAAATATCATCCCGACATGAATCCGGGTGATGCCGAAGCTGAAAAGAAATTTAAGGAGGCTTCCGAAGCTTATGCAATTTTAAGTGATCCGGAGAAGAGAAAACAGTATGATCAGTTTGGTCATGCAGCCTTTGACGGTGGAGCAGGCGGTGGCGGTTTTGGCGGCTTTGACTTTAACAGCGCAGATTTCAGTGATATTTTCGGAGATATATTTGGCGATTTCTTTGGCGGCGGCCGGAGAAGCAGAGGAAACAGCGGACCCATGAAGGGAGCCAATATTCGCACCAGTGTGCGGATTACTTTTGAAGAAGCTGTATTTGGTGTTGATAAGGAGATTGAACTTACCTTAAAGGATGAATGTAAGACCTGCCATGGCAACGGTGCAAAGCCGGGAACAAGTCCCGAGACCTGCCCGAAGTGCGGCGGAAAAGGTCAGGTAGTATTTACCCAGCAATCCTTCTTTGGAACTGTGAGAAATGTGCAGACATGTCCTGACTGTAACGGTACAGGCAAAGTCATCAAGGAGAAGTGTCCCGATTGTCATGGATCCGGTTACATTGCAAGCCGCAAGAAGATTCAGGTGTCTATTCCTGCAGGTATTGACAATGGTCAGAGCGTCCGTATCAGAGAAAAGGGAGAACCGGGTGTAAACGGCGGTCCCAGAGGAGATCTTCTCGTGGAAGTCATTGTAGGACATCATCCCATTTTCCAGAGACAGGATTACAACATTTATTCATCTGTTCCCATTTCCTTTGCAGTTGCGGCACTTGGAGGAGAAGTTGTAGTGGATACGGTGGACGGCAAGGTAATCTATGATGTTAAGGCCGGCACGCAGACAGATACCAAGGTAAGATTGAAGGGTAAAGGAGTACCGTCTCTCAGAAATAAAGAGGTGCGGGGTGACCATTATGTGACACTGGTGGTTCAGACACCGGATAAATTATCCCATGAAGCCAAGGAACTTTTAAAGCAGTTTGATGCAGCTACCGGTGACAGCTTAAATGCTGCGAAGAATGTGGAAACAGAGAAAAACACAGACGGTAAAGAGACAAAGAAGAAAAAATTCTGGAAATAAAAAGAAAAGGCGTATCGAGGATGATACGCCTTTTTGTCTGATCGTAAAAGAAAGGTTAAAAAAGAGTGATTTGTGATTTTACAGCGGTAGATACAGAAACAACAGGACTGAACCCTAAATTGGACAGGATCATTGAGATTGGTGCGGTGAAGGTCAGGGACGGCAAAATAACAGACCGGTTTGAAAGCTTAATTAATCCGGGAAGAAAATTGGATGAGCGTATTGTTCAGCTTACCGGAATTACGCAGGAGGATCTGAAAAATGCGCCCGATATAGTGGAAGTCCTTCCTGCTTTTCTTTCCTTTATCGGTGATGATGTACTGCTTGGACACAAAATTCTGTTTGATTTTTCTTTCCTGAAAAGGGCTGCTGTCAACCAGCATCTGGAATTTGAAAAAAGGGGAATTGATACTTTGAAGCTTGCAAGACGATTTCTGCCGGAGCTTGAGAGTAAGAGACTTACCAGCCTGTGTGAATATTACGGAATTGCATATGATGCCCACAGAGCGGCAAGTGATGCCGTGGCAGCAACGAAGTTATACTTTAAGCTGTCAAAACAGTTTCCGGATGAGAATGCCTATGAACCTGTCCCACTGATCTATAAAGTAAAAAGAGACTGCCCGATCACGGAAAAGCAAAAGGAACGGTTATATAAGCTGACTGAGAAGCATAAAATAGAAATAGACTATGAAATAGACAAGCTGACAAAAAGTGAAGCGAGTCGTATTACGGATAAGATCATTTTAAAGTACGGACGGATATAGTGCCAAGGAAGGACAGACCTTTTCATTCTGCCATGGAATTCAGAAAAGAGACGATATGTCCGGATAAAGCTGAGTTAAGCCCCTCGGCAACAGGAATCAGATTACGGATTTTGTCCTTTTCCCCGGTTTTCTGATAAATTTCTGCAAGCAGTTTATAGGAGGCACTGACATCGGTTTTTGTCTCTATGGCAAATTCCAGAACCGTTTTGGCTTCTTTCACATAATTATGCTCATACAGCGCCGTTGCAAGCCTCTGAAGGGTTCTTGCAAGGGTGGTATAGCGCTGGTCATAGAGGGTCAGAAGGTCTATGTTGGGGGCACCGTATTTCAGTTTTAAATCAGTGTTGCTGATACCTGTTAAGTTTACGATGGGTTCTTCCGATATGGTATGCAGGATATCATGACACTCGCTGACCACGGGATCATCCTTCATGACATCCATTGGAAGAGAATCGAAGGGAATGGTGATATAATTAAGGTCATCGAGAGGCTTGCGGCGTGTACTGTTAGCTCTGCTTTCTTTTTCCCAGAAGGACTCTTCAGTACTTTCCTCACGTCTGCGGCTTTTATGAAGTTCATAGGAAAGCCATATACAGAAAACGATAAAACTTGCAAAAAAAGGGAACTTCATATATAATATCCTTTCAAGAAAATGTATCATTTATAAAATCGAGGCGTTAATTATGTTCAATTTCAACAGCAGCAAAAATAAGAGAATCATTTCCTCTGTCATCATTATATTATTGATACTTGCTATGATAATTCCAACTTTAGCATATTTAGTTTAGTAAGGCAATAAGAGGAGCCATTATGAAAAAAATATTACGTGTAATCGCCTGCCTTGGTATTATGATGTGGGTACTTGGTACTTTTGATCAGCAGGTGTATGCAAGTGAAAAAAATACGATTTCGGCCGGGATCTATCTGAACGATATTTCTCTGGAAGGTAAGACAATTGAAGAAGCGGAAGGCATGGTAAATGAATATGTGGAAGAACTTCTTCAAAAAAATATTACATTGAAAATGACCGGTGATCATGAGGTGACGATCACGCCGGGAGACATAGGACTTTACTGGAGCAATCCGGAGATACTTGAGGAAGCGGCATCTATCGGCAAAAAGGGGAATATTGTAGAGCGCTATAAGATAAAGAAAGATCTTCAATTTGAAAACAGAAGATTGTCTCTTCAGTTTAATGTGGACAGGGAGCTTGTAAAGCATGTACTGTCTGATCAGTGTGCTGTTTATAATGTAGAGGCGCGAAATGCCACTTTGTCCAGGGAGAATGATGCCTTTGTCATTCATGAGGGGCAGACAGGAATGGTGGTGGATGAAAATGCCTCCCTGTCTCTGATCTGTGATTTCTTTACAGGTGGTTGGAACGGTGAGGATACTTCGATTGACCTCGTGGTTGCGGTAGATGAGCCTCTCGGTTCGAAAGAGGAACTTTCCAGAGTAAAAGATGTACTTGGCAGTTTTACGACCAGCTTTAAGACGTCAGGTTCTTCGAGAAGCGCTAACGTGAGAAACGGATGTGCTTTGATCAACGGAACGACTCTTTATCCGGGAGAGGAATTTTCTACTTATGATACCGTTTCTCCTTTTTCGGAGGCCAACGGATATTATATGGCAGGCTCTTATTTGAACGGACAGGTAGTTGACAGCCTTGGCGGCGGAATCTGTCAAGTTTCCACTACACTTTATAATGCTGTGCTTTTATCGGAGCTTCAGGTGACAGAGAGACATAATCATTCCATGATTGTTACCTATGTGGATCCTTCCGCAGATGCGGCAATCTCAGAGTCAGCGGGAAAAGATTTTAAGTTTGTCAACAACACAAGTGCGCCCATTTATATTGAAGGCTATACAACCGATGACAAGCAGATCGGTTTTGTGATTTATGGTGAGGAGACAAGAGATGAGGGCCACCGCGTGGCTTATGAGAGTGAAGTGGTCAGTAAGACTTATCCTGATACCGAAGTAATCTATACAGATGCTTCTGCCCCTGTAGGGTCGGTAACGGTACAGTCTGCTCATGTCGGATATAAGGCAAATCTTTGGAAGGTTGTTTATGAAAACGGGGAGCAGGTCAGCAGAGAGATGGTAAATTCCAGTACCTATAAGATGGCTCCCAGATCGGCAACGGTTGGTGTTGCAACTGCAGACCCGAATGCTTATAATGAGATCATGGCAGCGATTTCTACCAATAACATAGATCATGTGAAAAATGTGGCGGCAGCTCTTGCGGCCGCGGCGGCGCCTCCTACGGCCCCTGATCCTCAGGCAGCACAGGAGCAGGCACCACCGGCCCCGGCGGAAATACCGGCAGCAGAGGCACCGGCACAGTAGTTATCCGGTTGCCTCATTGTAAGTGATAGAGCGAGGCAGCAATGAAAACAGGAAAAATATCCGAAAACGTGTTAAAGCGTTCCGTTTTAAAAAATATCAATACAAAGAGGAAAGAAGTCATAAAAGGTGCAGGAATAGGGTCAGATTGCGCCTTTTTCCAGTGTGAGGATTTTGTGTCTCATGAGGAGAGGACGCATAAATATTTTGCGGCCTCTTCAGAGACAGTGACACTTCCGGTGAGGGATGCCGGAACTATGGCAGTGTTTTCGGCGGTCAATAATCTGGCAGCCGGGGGAGCAGAATGCTTTGCCATAATGATCGGCCTTGTATTGCCGGAGGGATCGGAGGAAGTGCTGTTACAGGAATTGATGCGGCAGATAGAGAATGCCTGTGCAGAACTTGCGATACAGATTGCGGGAGGGCATACCGAGGTATCATCCGGGGTAATAAATCCTGTCATTACAGTTACCGCATTGGGAAAACCGATCACAGATGAGGCAGGAGCTCCGATACAGACGCATGGATTTGAAACAGGAGTATCCATTACGGATCTTGATATTGTAATGACGAAGTGGATTGGACTGGAAGGAACCATGATTCTGGCGAGGGAAAAAGAGAAAGAACTTCTTACCAGATATCCGCTTCCCCTGATAAAGGCAGCACAGGGATTTGAAAAGTATCTCCCAATCCTGCCGGAGGCCGCCACCGCCCTTAAGTCCGGCGTTTATACCATGCACGACTTAAGAAACGGCGGTGTGTTTGGAGGTTTGTGGGAGCTTTCAAGGAGTATGGGCGTTGGACTTTCCATTGATTTAAAGAAAATACCTGTGAAGCAGGAAACCATAGAAATCTGTGAGTTTTTTGATCTGAATCCTTATAAGCTTTTATCGGGAGGAAGCCTTCTGATCACGGCTCCTGACGGTGAAGAACTGGTGGAAGGATTAAAGGAAACAGGTGTTTCTGCGGCGGTGATCGGTAAGACCACCGGTAATAATGACAAGATTATCCGGAATGAAGAGGAAGTCAGATTCTTAGAACCTACGAAACCGGATGAAATATTAAAAGTATCATTTAGTTAAGGAGGACTCTTACAATGAGAGAACAAATTTTAGCAATTATTGAAAAAAACAGCCGTATTGATATTCATGAGCTGGCCGTTATTTTAGGAGTGGAAGAAATAGATGTTGCCAATGAATTAAAGGCTATGGAAGAGGAGGGTATCATCTGCGGATATCACACCATGATAGACTGGGAAAAGACCTCTATAGAAAAGGTGACGGCACTGATTGAGGTAAGGATCACTCCCCAGAGGGGTCAGGGCTATGACAATATTGCAGAGAGAATTTACAAATATCCTGAAGTGAACAGCGTATATCTGATTTCCGGCGGTTATGACCTGTTGGTGAGCCTTGACGGAAAGAGCTTAAAGGCAGTTTCCAGCTTTGTATCTGAAAAGCTTTCCACACTGGATGGTGTCCTCAGTACGGCGACACATTTTGTGCTTAAGAAATACAAAGATCACGGTACGATTCTGACAAAAAAATATGAAGATACAAGGGAGAAAGTGACACCATGAGAAATCCGTTAGCAGATAAGATCGTGGATATCAAGCCCTCCGGTATCCGCAAATTTTTTGATATTGTAAATGAGATGGAGGACGCTATCTCGCTGGGTGTGGGGGAACCTGATTTTGACACTCCCTGGCACATCAGGGATGAGGGCATTTATTCCCTGGAAAAAGGAAGAACCTTTTATACCTCCAATGCAGGTCTTAAGGAGCTTAGGACAGAAATCACCAGATACATAAAAAGGACCCAGGGCGTTTCCTATGATCCCATGAAGGAAGTGCTTGTAACAGTAGGAGGCTCCGAGGCCATCGATCTGGCACTTCGTGCCATGATCAATCCGGGAGAGGAAGTGCTGATCCCTCAGCCAAGCTATGTTTCCTATGAACCATGCGCTATCTTGGCAGATGCCGTTCCCGTTATTATTGAGCTGAAGGAAGAAAATGAATTCAGACTTACTGCACAGGAATTGCGGGATGCCATTACCGATAAGACAAAGATCCTGATTCTTCCGTTCCCCAACAATCCTACGGGAGCAATTATGGAGCAGAAGGATTTGGAAGAAATAGCAGAAATCATTCGTGAAAAGGATCTTTTTGTGATTTCTGATGAAATTTACGCAGAACTCAGCTACAAGGGCAAACATGTATCTATTGTCAGTCTTCCCGGTATGCAGGAAAGAACCGTGTTGATCAATGGTTTTTCCAAGGCCTATGCCATGACGGGATGGAGACTTGGCTATGCCTGTGCTCCTGCTGTTATTATGGAGCAGATGGTGAAAATTCATCAGTTTGCCATTATGTGTGCACCTACTACCAGCCAGTATGCCGCTGTGGAGGCTCTGCGCAACGGAGACGAGGATGTGGCAATGATGCGCGAGTCCTATAATCAGAGAAGAAGATTTCTTATGAATGCTTTTAAAGAGATGGGATTGCAGTGCTTTGAACCGTATGGTGCCTTCTATGTATTTCCCTGTATCAAAGAGTTTGGAATGACCAGCGAAGAGTTTGCGGAAAGACTGCTTAGAGAAGAGAAGGTAGCTGTCGTTCCCGGTACGGCTTTCGGGGACTGTGGAGAGGGCTTCCTTCGAATTTCCTATGCGTATTCTCTGGAGAATCTGAAGACTGCCATGGATAAGATCGGGCATTTTATCAGTCGGTTAAGGGAAGAGAAGAAATAAGGTATTGAGAAAGTGTTAAAGATATAAGGACGCAGGCGGCGGACAATATTTTCTGCAAAAGCCTATGCGCCGGGAATTGCGCTTAAGCCCAAAGCGTCATGCAGTCGGGGGTGTCCCTCCTGCATGCCTGGTCTTAAGCTCCATGGCGCATCAAGGCTTTCCGCAGATAAATATTGTCCGCCGCCTGCTGTGCTTCTGCTCTTAAAAAACCAATAATTCTAAGGGACAGCTATTGATTTTTATTGCTGTCAAGATGGTCCTGAACCATTTTGTCTATCACATCCCTGGGAAGGGGATAGTGGTATTCCTTGATGATTCTGTCTGTATCATAGCCAAGGTCAACAAGATGCCGGATGGCACCTCCGTAAGCAAAATCCCTGACAAAATTTTGAAGTGATTCGTTGAAATATTGATTTTCCATATACATATTCCTGACTTTAATTTTGTGTGGCGAATTTAGCATAGAAAAATTTCAGGAATTTGTCAATTGGAGTTGATGAGGATATGCTGATGAGGATAGAAAATCTAAAAATCCACTTATTATGATGGGAGAAGGGTATAGGAAACCCAGAAGTGCTTGCTGTACCCTCGGAAAAGCCCTGAAATGTGAAGGAAGGGTATGAGAGCACAGGATGGGTGCCTATACCCTCGCTGTAAGCCTCCAAGCATCTGAAAAAGAATAAATGAAGCAAAATAGGGCTTGAACTGTCTGCTTGCGAGGGTATATGAAAGGGAAAACGCTTGAAATACCCTCCAGTAACTCGAAAGCTTTAAAGACGAGGGTATAGGAAGGCAAAATGAGCTTTCCTGCCCATAAGGCGTATAAATCAGGCATATATATTGATCAAAATTG